>CAYGHB010000212.1:0-3557 GCA_964349375.1 uncultured Syntrophomonadaceae bacterium
CACAAGAACTGCTCCGCAAGAACGTTGTCCTGGTTGCTGAAGGCGAAAACAGGATAGCTAAGATCAGCGATAAGCTCTTAAAGGATGCTGTTGCTGAGTGGGCGAAGTCCGAAAAAGGGAAGCACTACGTGGCAGCACCGGCAAATCAAGGAGGCGGCGCTCAGGGCGGCGCTCAGGGCGGCGGCACGGCAAAGACAATGACAAGAACCGCTTTTGACATACTGGACGCCACGGCAAAGGTTGAGTTTTCAAAAAGCGGCGGAAAATTAACAGACTAAAAAATAAGGAAAAATTACTATGCCGAATACACTAACAAATTTAATACCTACGCTATACGAATCACTGGATATTGTTTCAAGAGAACTTGTCGGGTTTATACCTTCAGTATCCCGCGACAGCAATATCGAAAGGGCTGCAATCGGCCAGACGGTTTATAGTTTCGTGGCTCCTGCAGTTACAGCGGGCGATATCACGCCTGCCGTTATCCCTCCCGATGATGGACAGCAGATAATAGGGAACATCTCACTTGCCATCACTAAGGCAAAAAGAGTGCCGGTGCGCTGGCAGGGTGAGGAATCTTTACAGATGAATAACGGTGGGCCAGGGGTCAGCAACATTAGACGGGATCAATTTACTCAGGCCATGCGTACACTCGTGAACCTGATAGAAGCCGATCTTGCTGCATTATATGCAGGTGGATCAAGGGCAATTGTCCCGGCCAGCACGTCCTTGTTCTCAGCAAGCCTGGCGGATTCTGCGAATGTACTCAAGATCCTTCAGGACAATGGCGCTCCGCTTTCCGAATTGAAAATGGTTATTGATACAACCAGCGGAGCGGCATTACGCACCCTCGCGCAATTGAACAAAGCGAATGAAGCCGGAGACGATACCTTGTTAAGACAAGGAGTCCTGCTTGATGTCCATGGTTTCCAGATTCGGGAGTCAGCACAGGTCGGCAGCATCACCAAGGGTACGGCAGCCGGTGCAACCACGAATGCAACCGGATATGCTATAGGCTCAACCACTATTACCCTGGCAAGCGCAGGTACAGGCACATTGCTTGCCGGTGACGTTATCAGCTTTGCCGGTGATACCAATCAATATGTTTTGGTATCTGGTGATACATCCACTGCCGATGGAGGAACCATTGTTCTTGCAGCTCCCGGACTCAGACAGGCAATTCCCGCAGCAGCGACAGCAATCACAGTTAGGGCAACCGGAACCAGGGCTATGGCGTTTGCCAGGTCTGCTATTATTCTTGCTACTCGTATGCCTGCGCTTCCTGAAGGCGGTGACATGGCGGCTGACAGAACCACGATTACCGACCCCAGAAGCGGCCTGAGCTTTGAAGTTGCGATGTATAAGCAATATCGCCAAATCCAGTATGAAATCAGCGTTGCTTGGGGTGTTAAGGCTGTGAAGGCAGAGCACATAGCGCTTATGTGTGGTGCATAATGTTAACCGGGCGGGGTGAAATATCCCCGTCCTTATCCAGCAAAGAGGAAATATCATGGGAGAAAAAATAATAGATAACGGCGTTGAGCGGGAGCTTGTTAAAGTGGCAAGCGATAACCCTGATCATGTAGGCGGATATTATGTAACTTATCGGGATCAAATGTCACCGGATGATGTGGAATATCAGGAGGCGGAAGGGGATCAAGCGTCAACGGATGATGCAGGAGACCAGGATCCTGAAGATCAAAAATCAGCCAAGAAAAGGAAATAGCCGATGTCCCTTATTGTTGAAACCGGAACAGGAAGTGCTACTGCTGAGAGTTATATTTCAGTTGTTGACGCAGACGCTTACTTTTTGGCACGTAACAACGCGGCATGGGCGGCTCTAAGCACAGCAGATAAAGAAGCGGCTCTTAGGAAAGCAACGGATTATATGACCGCAACTTATCGTTCCAGATGGCAAGGAGCCAGGGTTTATCCTTCGCAGGCATTGGACTGGCCGCGTGCCGATGTTATCATTGAAGACGTGGGCGTACTTATTACAGTTGTTCCCGAAATGGTAAAAAGAGCTTGCGCAGAACTTGCCTTAAAAGCTGCAACCGCAGAACTTAACCCGGATTTAACCCAGGGAGTTTTGCAAGAAACAGTTGGGCCGATATCAGTATCATATGACAAAAGCTCCCCACAGCGCACGAGATATGCTGCAATAGACGCAATGCTGCAACCGTACCTTTCATCGGGCGGAGGCGTCTCAATGAAGCTGGTGAGGGTATAATGGACTTTTACAGCAGGCTACAGTCCACGGCAAATAGACTTTTAAAGGGCAAAGGTCAACCAGTAACAATCACAAGCCAAATTGTTGGAGTCTACGACCCTGCAACCGGCTCTGCTTCGGTTAGTACCTCAATCCAAACCGGCTGGGGCGCCGTCTTTGAATATACCAATAAAAACATAGATGGCACTTTGATACTGGCGGGAGATAAGCAACTACTGCTTTCAGCCATAAATTCAGCCGGAGCATTACTGGCAGCTCCACAGGTCAATGACACAGTTACAATCGGCGGGCAGGTATCTACAATCAAACAAGTTAAGCCATTGAGTCCGGCTGGCACGGCATTACTTTTTGATTGTAATATTCGAGGTGTGTCATGAGTTTCTCGCTTGATATAAAAAACTTTGTTGAAAAGTGTGGCAAGAATGCCGACCTCGTTGTAAAAAAAACTGTTATCGATATGTTCAGCTCCATCGTTAAAAAATCACCAGTCGGGAATCCTGAATTGTGGGCGTCTTTGGGTGCATCTTATCGGCTTTACAGTATAAGAGGCAACAAACTGCTAAAAACCCCTAAAGTGCAGTTCCGGAATCAGCCTCCTCCGGGATACGTAGGTGGCCATTTCCGGGCTAATTGGCAATTGAACATCAACGCAATACCTATAAACGAAGTTGACGGTATAGATAAAAGCGGAACAAGAACAATATCAAAAGCGGTTTCAAATATTCCTGCTAAGGCCGCTGGCAATGTTTATTACATCGCGAATAACCTGCCTTATGCACAGAGACTTGAAGAAGGTTGGAGTACCCAAGCGCCGTTTGGAATGGTCGGGTTAACTATCTTGGAGTTCCAAAATTATATTGAAAGTGCTCTGGCGGGGTTACGATGAGTCAAGTTGCAATAAGGGCAGCTCTTGAAACGAAACTTGATAGTATACTTCCGGCAATTTCCACAAACTGGGAGAATACTCCATTTAAACCGGTCAATGGTACGCCTTATCAACAAGTATATTTATTACCAGGCGAACCGGATAACCCGACTATGGGCGATGGGTTTTATCGGGACAAGGGAATATTGCAGATAAATTTAATGTATCCCCAGCTTACCGGGACCGGCACGGCAGCGGCAAGAGCGGAGTTAATCAGAACGACTTTTAAAAGAGGAACATCAATTATCAGCGGTGGAATCACGGTAATAATAGAAAAAACACCGGAAATAGGCCAAGGGAGACCGGACGGCGATAGATGGTTTATCCCTGTTCGGATTCGTTGGTTTTCAGATAAAATAATTTAATATAGAAGGGGGTTAATAAATGCCAACAGCACAAGGA
>CAYGHB010000213.1:0-3532 GCA_964349375.1 uncultured Syntrophomonadaceae bacterium
TGGTCAGGAAAACAGGAATATTTTTTCCTTCATGCTCGACCGTAAAGCATTCTCTTTGATAGAGGGTATTCATTCATCGCTCCCCAAGTTGTCAGTTTGCCCTTTTAACCGCGTGACATACATTCTTTGCTATAACTAGTCCACCCAGAGGGCGTCGAAGCTGTTGACCCCGGCACTTATTTCCCTCAAACCTCCACCCACCCGGCCGGTCCAGAGGGTCATGCCTTCATAATAATTGCCGGAAAGGGCAACATAGTCTGTACCGCTGACCCACTTAACCTCAAACCAGCCGGAATGATCTCCCTCGGGCAATTCAAGGGGTGTTAGCTCCATAGCAGAACCGGCCACCAGCAAGTCACCGCCCAGGCTTAGCAGCCAGAAGCGATCATCAGCCGACCAACCGTAAAAATATTCCGCGCTGCCATAGCTCTGCAAACTTTCGCCGGTTAGCGTCGCCAGGTGCATGATATATTCATCGTCAATATAAGCCAGGGCTGTCCGCGCCTCATTCCAGATCCGGTCATTCATAGTGCTAAAAAGATTCATTCCCGGCAAAGTGCTCAGCAGCTCAGCTTCTCCGGAAAGAGGCAATCTCCACAGCATGATATAAGGGTCGGCAAAGAAAGGCTCTTCAGAAGCGATCGCCACCAGGCCATAGCTGCCGTCAGGAGCCCATACCGGCTGAGGGTTGTAGGCATATTCGCTGGCTGTATTGACAAATGGATAGCTGACCAGCTGGCGGCGGTTACTCCCATCGGCGCTAACCATTGACACCGAATTGGGATTAGAGACCAGTATTTTGGAACCGTCAGGTGAATAAGCAAAACTGCCGCCGTCACCATCTTCCAGCAGGCGGGTGACTGTACCGTTTTCAGTATCGGCAATCCAGAGATCATAGAAGCTGATCACGCCGTACCCGGCCTCGAGCAAGGTGTTAAAAGCAATCCTCCTACTGTCGCTCAGCCAGGCCACCTGCTGAGGCAGGCGATCTAGCATAGTTTCTTCCTCTTCATCTATGGCATAGCCCATCTGGCCAGGTAAATCGGCAGTTAATACCAGAGGCTTTTCACCAGTGCCATCGGTATTGATTACCCATAGTTCAAAACGGTAAAGCCCTGCCGGGCCGGATTCCACTTCTCTTTGAAAAAGAACTTTTGAACCATCGGGAGATAGAATGGGGTAGAGATCAAAGTGGCCGGAGGTAATCTGGCGCGGCGCATTAAAGCCTACAGCCACCCAGAGGTCGCCTGTTTCGGAGTAAACCACGGTGAGAAAACCCGGCAGATCGTCAGCTTCGCCTTCTTCCGGCGCTTCGCCCCCGGATGAATCATCGGGCAGCGTGATCTCCTCACCCGTCCCCAAGTCCAAATCCTGCTGATCAGATCCAGCGGAACAGCCTGCTAACAAACATATAACGATGATCAAAGCCACGAATATAAATTTTAGTTTCAAAACATACACCCCCCGTATTTCCTGAACTATATCATATCATTTGTCAATCAAAAATATAAAGAGCATAAACCAAGAATAATAAAATATGGCGGGACTAATCCCGCCTCTGTCAGATGGTTTTGATGCCAATTAGTCTGCCTGCCATACTACCTCGCCCTTGAAGATCGTAGCCAGCACTGTTGTTTTGTCAATCTCAAGCGGGTTAATCTCAAAGAGATTATGCGAGATGATCACAAAATCAGCGCTTTTGCCCACCTCGATACTGCCAGTCGTAGTTTCGCGGAAGTTCTGAAAAGCTGCATTGATCGTGTAGGAACGGATCATGTCAACCAGGGATACCCTCTCCTGCGGGGCCAGCAACCAGGCTGGATCGTCGATATCGGTGATCTCTTCAACCCCGTAATATTCCGCAAAGAAACTGCTAGTATTGCAATACTACCCCTGCATAACTCTATTTCGGCTTCAAATGACCTTTTAACTGTTTACCGCTCACCACTACCGCCGATCCATCTTTTCGCTGCAGGCTATCTTTAACCGCCAGCAGCTGTTTTTCCTTCTCATCTTCTGCAGATGGAGTTAATAAAGATAGCTGCTCTTCTGCGTCAAAACCGGATGCTTTTACCCCAATTAGGCGCCAGGGCGCTTTGCCACTGTGCCGGTTAAAAAGGGCGAGCGACACTTCATCGATAACCCGCTCGCTGTCTGTAGCATCAGGGAGAGTTTTGCTGCGGGTAATCGTAGAAAAGTCGCTGAAACGCAGCTTTAGGGTGATTGTTCTGGCCCTGATGCCGGCAGTCCGCAGGCGGAAGCTCACACCGGACGAAAGCTCCCTGATCACGGCGGGCAGATAATCCTGACGGTCATAAATATCTTCAGGAAAAGTTGTCTCCTCCGAAATTGATTTCAAGTCGTGTTCTTTTTCCAGTTCCCGATCATCAATCCCGTGGGCATAACCGTAAATTACGTCACTATTACGGCCGAAAACCCTGCGCAGGGTTGCCTGGGGACAATGGGCCAGGTCTTTTACTGTTCTAATCCCTAAGGTTTGCAGTTTTTCAGCTGCTTTGGGGCCGATACCGGGGATAGCCCTGACCGGCAGCGGCCAGAAAAGTTGCGGCACATCTTCAAGCCACAAAGCTTTTACATTATCGGGTTTCGCCAGCTCACAGGCCACCTTGGCCAGCAGTTTATTAGAAGATACACCGACACTGATCGGCAGGCTGGCTTCCTCTTTAACTGCCCGGTGGACAGCTGCTGCCGTTTTCAGGCCCTGGCCTTTTTTCAGGGCAAGATAGGCTTCGTCGATGGAAACAACTTCGATATCGGGAGTAAAACGCTCGAAGATCGCTCTTACCTGCCCGGAAACCTTAGCGTAGCGCGCCATGTTGCCCCTGACCACTATGGCCTGCGGACAGAGTTCGAGAGCCTTTTTCATCGGCATTGCCGATCTAACCCCAAACTTACGGGCCTCATAGGAACAGGTGGAAGCTACCCCGCGCCCGGCCGGATCACCGCCGACGATTACCGGTTTACCGCGCAGCTCGGGATGATCAAGCTGTTCAACGGAGGCGAAAAAAGCGTCCAGATCACAGAGAAGAATGTCGAGATCTTTTTTCATCAGAATTGCTCCTTAACATTTTTACTGCTGCTGGTTTGCCTATTAATGGCCGGAAACTGGGCAATGCGGATATTGGTCGATCCATAAGGAACCAGGGTTATGTTGCGCGGCTCGGAGATAAGCGGTCGGGCAGGATATGGCCCGGCACTATTTTGCTTCAGCTTCCAGTTAAAAACCTCCACACCCCGGATTTCTACTTCAAGCGGGGGCGCGCCTGGATCAAATGGCTGCTGTGCGAGTGGGCGCGGCCTGATCTCAAGAACTTCTAACTGATTGTCATCCAGCAGGGGAGCAAGGTTCCAGGCTGACCGGGGCAGGTACTGGCGGTAATTGAACGGTTCTTCTCCTTTTAAAACCTTCAACTCTTCGGCAATTTTTAAGGCCATCAGCAGAGAGCCCTTCCTGATGCTGATGCTCTCATCCGGGTTAACAACGTTCTGCAGCGGGGCATCAAGCGCAAGT
>CAYGHB010000214.1:0-3496 GCA_964349375.1 uncultured Syntrophomonadaceae bacterium
TTTTACTACAACCTGGTTCGTGGATCTTAAAAAGGCAAATCAGTTATAATGGGGTAAGTTAGGACTCGCTAGTCCGGAGAATTATTTCTTCGTTATGATCAGAATCCTGAATCGTGGCTGAGCGAAGGGAGCAGTGCCTGGCTATGCCTGAAGGTAATAATGCTGAACGTTTTTTAAATGCCTACTCGACCATTGAACATGAGATGGAGAGAATTTTAGATTTAAAAGATCATCGGCGCTTCTTCGAATTGATCGATAAAAGTTCCAGGATCAATCCGGTTATTGAACGCTACCGTTTTGATTTAAGAGAGTACAGCGAACTGCGCAATGCCATTGTTCATGATCGTTCCGGGGGCGAGATCATTGCGGTGCCCACCGATGAGGTTGTAGAAAAGATTGAGCGAATTGCTGCTCTTCTGATCGAACCGCCGAAAGTGGCGCCGCTCTTCTTAAAAGAGGTCCTGACCCTATCCGGAAGCTATCCTGTATCAAGGGCAATCCGTGATTTAAGCAGGATGTCCTATACCCAGGCTCCGGTTTACCGAGATGGCAAACTGGTTGGGCTGCTCACTTCAAACATGATTGTCAGGTGGATGGGGATCTGCCTGATCAGTAATGAGGATGATGTTAATCTTAACGAAACGGTATTGACTGATGTTATAAGCAAGGCCGGTCATGAAAACGATTATCACCTGGTGTCGGTTTACCAGCCGCTTTTTACCGTGCCCGATCTGTTCTATCGCTGGCAGCAGGAGGGACGAAAGCTGGAAGCTGTCTTAATTACCCAAAACGGCGGCCCTGATGAGCCACTCCTGGGGATAATTACTAACCGCGATCTGCCGTCAGTACACCGTGCAATGGAGCAGAGCAGCTCTGCTGCCGATTAAACAACCAACCCGGCCTAAATGCAGGGTCCGGTTTAGCCCGATCTTTAATTAGAGAAAGAAGGAGGGAGTTTCTTCCAACAGATGCTTCTAAAACTACTTACACGCATCCTCGGCTATCTGGTCTTGCTGGCTCTGGCCCTGGTTTTTCTTTTTTTTGCCGATGATATTTTTATCTACCGGGAGCCGGATCCCCCTGGAATTATTAAAGAGGCGGAGAAGGAGAGCGCGAGTATTGATTTTTCCCGGCACGCCAGTAAACTTGAGCAGGAACTTGACATAGAAGTTGGTGTTAAAGAAAGGCCTAAACCCGAGCCACCGCCTAAACCGGCTCCGTCTGCAGGGGCCGGCGGATCAGGCAAGGAGCAGCAGATGGTTAACCTGATCAACCAGGCCAGGGCTAACGCTGGTTTGCTGCCGCTCCAGGTCAGCAGCCAGCTGACCAATGCCGCCCGGGCCAAAAGCAGGGACATGATCAATAATAATTATTTTAGCCATACCTCTCCAACTTTCGGCAGTTTTACTAACCTGCTCAGCCAATATGGAGTAAGTTACCGTTCGGCCGCCGAAAACCTGGCCATGAATTCTAACGGCAGCGTAACCGGAGCCCACGACATGTTGATGGCTTCACCCGGTCATCGAACCAACATCTTGGGCAGCAGCTACAGCCATGTCGGTGTGGGCATTCAGGTGCGCAGCGACGGCAGCCACTTTTACACCCAGCTGTTCGTCGGATATTGACAAAGCAACTATTCGGCGCTATCTGTTTTGCTAAGAATTGAGCAGTGCCGCGAAAATGATCCGAAGATACCTTTAATAATTACCTTTTTTAGTTTTCCGGAGGTGTTTATTTTGCGTAAACAGGTGCTCATCATTATACTGCTTATCATGTTTGCATTGTTTCCCGTTTCAGTGCTCGGCGCCGAAAATGATTCTTATGAAGAACATTTCTACCGTGGCCGGATTTTGGAAGTTAAAGAAACTGAAGAGCTGCAGCACGAATATTTTACAGCGATTGAGCAGCAGGTGGTCGTCGAACTGACCAGCGGACCATTCCGCGGAGAAGTGCTGACCATTATCAATACATTTTTTGCCGGAGACCCCTTGTATGATTTTATCCTGGAAGCAGGGCAGGAAGTGATCATAGTCACGATCGGCGATGAAGGCTCTTTTGAGCAGGCTTATGTTCAGGATCTGGCCCGGGACCGGGGTGTTTTTTACCTGGTTGCTGTATTTATTGTTGCTTTGCTGGTGGTTGGCAGGATGAAAGGTCTGAAGACGATCATCACCCTGGCCGCCATAATATTTCTGATCTTTTGGGTTCTTCTGCCGCTTTTGCTGGCCGGTTACAGCCCCATTTTGCTCGCAGTCGGGATCGCTTCGGTAGCTATTGCCTTCACTCTATTTGTCATCGGCGGCCTTAACCTTAAATCTCTGGTGGCTACCCTTGGAACAATCGCCGGGGTTGTTGTTGCAGGGTTAATGGCTTTTTGGGCCGGCAGCCTGGCCCGCCTCACCGGTTTTGGATCGCACGAGGCGCAAATGCTCTATTTCATGGATCAGACGATCGATTTCAGGGGTCTGCTCTTTGCCGGCATTATCATTGGCTCTCTGGGAGCGATCACAGATATCGGTATGTCCGTTTCCTCTGCGGCAGCAGAGATTAAGCAGGCCTGCCCCGACATCAGGGCCCGTGAGCTGGTTAACGGCGCTTTTAATGTTGGCCGTGATGTGATGGGAACAATGGCCAACACCCTGATTCTTGCTTACGTGGGGGCGGCTATCCCGATGCTGCTTTTGGTCATGGGCCATGAAATAGACTGGCTAAAAGTTATCAACATGGATATCATCGCCACAGAATTTGTGCGCGGCATTGCGGGCAGCATCGGCCTAATCGCTGCCGTGCCGGTAACAGCCATCCTTTCCGGCTATTTTTTGGCCAATCGACAAAATTGATCAGCAAAGAGAACGGCTGGATCGGTAATGCCTGTAATCAGCTTTCCGTAATCAGCTTTCTACTTGCTTTCATAGAACAGCAAAGAGGTTTGACCGGGGATATGATAGAATAGAAAAAGCTAAATTAACTTTAATGGTCTTCTTAAGATTAAAGATCAGTATTAGACTAAAGGTGGCATAAGCGGTGTATTTTGCGATGGTTAAGAAGGTTTTTTTAATTACTGTCGGTTCGCTTTCACTGGCGCTCGGATTTGTGGGTGCCTTTTTGCCGGTGCTGCCCACGACGCCGTTTTTACTGCTTTCGGCTTACTGCTATCTGCGCAGCTCCAAGAGGCTCTACCGCTGGCTGATCAATCATCCGCTGCTTGGAGCTTATATCTACAATTATCTTACCTACCGGGCGATCACGCGCAGTACCAGGTACGGAGCCCTCTTCTTTCTCTGGATTACCCTCATTATCTCGATGCTGGTCACTGCCAGCCTGCATCTGACCATCTTCTTATTTGCCGTTGGCGTTGGAGTTACCATCCACCTCTTTGCCCTGAAAACTCTTGACCGCGATCAATTTGGCCGCCTTATGCTGGTGCGTAAAGGGCACAAAGAACTGATCTAACTCAGCTGCCTTAATTAAAAAAAGTGCTGACAAAACGGCTTAC
>CAYGHB010000215.1:0-3483 GCA_964349375.1 uncultured Syntrophomonadaceae bacterium
CCGAATCCCCCGGCAATAATAATCCGGGAGACATCTTCAATTTTCATCTCCACCATCTGTAGCATAGTGCGTATACCGGCAAAGATGGCTGCCTTGGCCCGGAGCAGATTTTTAACATCTGCTTCAGTGATAACAATATCTGAATCCCTGCTGGATTCTTCATGCCAGACCAGCACAAATTCTTTGCTTTCATCGCCTTCTCGCAGGCGATCGGTTGCCAGCTCGGTTTGAAAAACACCTGCCCGATCGATTACGCCAGATTTTAAAAGAGCCGAAAGCGCATCAATTAATCCTGAACCGCAGATACCGGCCGCTTTAGCCCCTCCGACAGTTTCCACTGTAACGTCGAAGCTTTCCGGATCGATGGTTACACTTTCGATTGCTCCCGGAGTAGCCCGCATGCCGAAGGAAATGCCGCCGCCTTCGAAAGCCGGTCCTGCCGAACAGGCGCAGCTGACCAACCAGTCTTTATTACCCAGCACCATTTCACCATTGGTCCCGATGTCAATAAACAAAGTAAGATCATCTTCATAGGCAATGCGTGTAAAAAGAGATCCTGCTACTATATCGCCACCCACGTAACTGGCCACCTGGGGGAATGATACGGCTATCGCTTCATGGTGTAGGTTTAGCCCGATCTGCCTTGCTTTTACCGGTGGCACCACCTGGAAAGTGGGGATATATGGTTCAAGCCGAATATATTTGGGTGTTACTCCCCAGAGCAGCTGAGTCATCGTGGTATTACCGGCAATTACGGCCTGGACCACATCTTCACTTTTATAGCCGACAGCGGTAACAGCCTTTTCGATTAAGTCGTTTATTGTATCGGCGACAGCCTTTTGCAGGGTTTCCAAACCGTCCTTTGTTTCTGAAGCATAGATAATGCGGCTGATTACATCGTCGCCGTAGCGGCACTGCCGGTTGTAATCGCCCTGGCGTTTAATAATGCGAAAGGTGGAGAGGTCAATCAGGTAAACCACGTTGGAGGTTGTCCCCACATCGATAGCCACCCCCAAGGTTGCCCCGTTTTCACCAGGTTCGATCTTGATGATTTCCGTGAAGGAATCAAGAATTGCAACAGTTACCGCTACATCCCAATTGCTATTCCTCAAAGTTTCAGCGAGATCGCGCAACACAGTGATACTGACTCTGATTAGTTCGTCTTTCAGGGGCAGATCAAGGGCTTTCTTAAGACCCAACCGCAAACGGCTCAAATCGGAGGTATTTTCAACTACGGTTGGCGGCTCAAGCTTTACCCGCACTTTACGGCAGATCGGCTGCCGCTGATACCCCTGCAGTAAAACCTTGGCGACCATCTCTTCTTCCTGCTTGGCCTGTGCTGATAAAACTCGGTGTGTTTTGACCCTGGCCGATTCCGGAACCATGATGCTGACATCTTCATCCTGGACCTTCGCCTGACAGGAGAGGATACAGCCTTCATCGCGCAGGGTTTTCTTCAAAGTGCGGGTATCGCCGCCTTCTACTGTTCCTGCTTCGAGCTTAACCATGCAGCGGCCGCATGTTCCTTCACCACCGCAGTTTGCCTTGATATCGATGCCGGCTATTACCGCAGCTTTGAGCAAGGATGTGCCTTCAGGGACTTTAACGGCTATATTCTCTGGCTGGACTAAAACTTTAGGGCACAATTTGACCACTCCTTAAGGTTTAGTAGCTTTTTGTAAGAGCTGTATCGTACTTCTCAGCTAGTTGGCGATGCAGTTTTAGTTTCCAGGTCCGTTCATCAAGAGCCTTGAGAATCTTTTCTGCCGCCTTGGTCGGATCTTCTTCCCAGATAAAATAGCCGCCGTAAACATCTTCAGCAATTTGCAGAGCGATACCATTTACCAGGGAGCTGCCGGTTACTTCGGGCACAACACCGACATGTGTCGGGATACCTAAGGTAACCCACCAGCTGCCGATGGCCACGGCCTTTTCACTCATTGCCTCAGGAGCGGAAGCAACAAACAGCAGCTTCGGTGTATCGATCGACCACTGCTTAGCGAGAGCTGTGGCCAGGTCGTAAGCTCTGCTATTGTCGACGCAGGAACCCATGTGGAAAAGCAGCGGCAGCCTATTGCCGTCCAGTTTATATCTGTTTGCTTCATCCAGGTTGTGGACAAAGGATTTCAATCCTTCACCGGCATAAGTTTCCACCGCTTCTTTGTTCATCAATCCCATCTTGGCGGCGCTGCCGGCGGCACAGCCGGTGATCACCATCAGAACATTGTTGCGCGCCAGTTCGCGAATTATTTCGTTGTGGCTGTGGTCCTGTAATACTCTTAAATTGTTGCACCCGGCCAGCAGAACTACGCCACGCAACTGTCCTCTATCGATGGCATCGGTGATTACTTTAAACGGCTGCTCGGGGTTAATGGTGCTCAACAAATCTGTCAGCGCTTCCATGCTGAAGCCGGCGGTAACTTTATGTTTGATCTGCGGGATTGACACCGCTTTTCCCTTTCGTTCTTTGAAAGCGTCAATCGCCAGCCCGATAATTTCACGGGCTTTTGCTTCAGCATCTTCTTCGGCAAAGGCAACGTGGTATGCCCCGGGTATTTTAGCGTTAGGCATGGTGGTAATTACCCTGGTGTGGAAACATTCGGAGACAGCTTTGACCCCGGGCATGATGCACTGAACATCAACGACCATGGCATCAAGGGCTCCGGTCATCATCGGTAGTTCCTGCGAGATGAAGTTGGTCAGCACGGGAACCCCCTGGCGCATTAAAACCTCGTTGCCGGTGCAGCAAATCCCCATGCATTTAATGTCCTTTGCGCCTGCCTCAACCGCTTCCGCTCTCATTTCGCGGGCTATGCGCACGATCATTTCACTTAACAGCGGATTGTGTCCATGCAGGGCAATGTTAACAGTATCCTGTTCCATTACCCCAAAGTTTGCTTCCGTGGTCACCGGCTTCGGGGTTCCGAAAAGTATATCGGAAAGGTCTGTCGCAATATGCATGCCGATATAGTCACACAGCGACATCTTTAACCCTTGGAAAATGAGGTTTACCGGGTCGGCATCCATGCCCATGTGGTTCTGGGCCATGGTTTCGGCGATCGTAGTGTGGATACTGCGCGGTGAGATATTGCAATCATCAAGTTTTTGCATCCGTTCTTCGACAACAGTGGATTCCAGCCAGCGGCAGGGATCGGTTGAAACCTTAATAAAATCTTCCAAAGCCAGGGCCGTAACTTCGGCCAGCAGATCTTTATCGCCTTTTCCAGCTTTGTCGATCCCCAACCGATCGGCTACCAGGTAGAGTTTTTGCGGATCTTCGATTGAATAGGCAGGCGCTTTTTCAGCGAGCATTTCCAGGACGGTGTAAACAATATGCCGGCCGTGATCTCCGTGAGCGCTTGCTCCGGCGGTAATAGCGCGGATCAGGTTGCGGGCGACTATGGTGTAGGCATGGGCTCCGCAGATCCCTTTATCCGACTTTTTACTGATCCGGCAGGGCCCCTGAAGGCAGATCCGGCAGCA
>CAYGHB010000216.1:0-3473 GCA_964349375.1 uncultured Syntrophomonadaceae bacterium
CGGGCAGCGGATACGGGAGCTTACTTTATGGGCAAATTAAATGAAATAGCTGCTCGTTTTCCACAGATTTACAAGAACATCAGCGGTAAAGGTTTGTTGATCGGCCAGCATTTCCAGGATCCATCGTATGGTTACATGGTCGCTTCCGGCCTTTTTAAGCGTAAAGTTCTGGTGGCGGGAACCTTGATTAGCGCTAATACAGTGCGCTTTGCCCCGGCCTTGTTTATCACCCGGGAACAGGTGGATGAGGTCTTGAACCGCCTGGAAGATGCACTGAAAGAGATAGCCGCAGGCCTTTAAGGCCTGCTGTTTTCATATTTGCAGCCTTAACAGGACTAAACAGAAATTAAAGAAAGGATTAATCAAAATGAATAAATTAAGCGGCCGAAATTTTATGGATTTGGACGATTTTACCCGTGAAGAGATCGCACTAATCCTTGAGACTACCAAGGATCTTAAACTGGAAGTAAAAAGAGGCCATTTCCCCCCCTACCTGCAGCATAAGTCTTTGGGTTGTATTTTTGACCAGCCGTCGACAAGGACCCGGATCTCATTTGAATTGGGCATGCAGCAGCTTGGTGGCTATGTTACCTACCTTAAACCGGGCGAGATACACCTTGGCAAAAAAGAGAGCATCTACGATACGGCCAAAGTGCTGAGCAGATATTTTGATGCGATTATGATCCGTTGGAATGATTACAATGAAATGAAACAGCTGGCCGATGCAGCCGATGTGCCGGTGATCAATGGCATGACAGAAAAAAATCACCCCTGTCAAGCCCTGGCCGACATTTACACAATGATGGAATATTATGACGATATCATTGGTAAAAAAGTGGTCTTCTTCGGCGACCGCACCCAACCGGCTCACTCGCTGGGGGTAATCTGTTCCAAGCTTGGCCTTAATTTTGTCCAATGTTGCCCGGAAAAGTATGCCATTTTACCGGAATACACCGATATTTTTGAGAAGAATAACCGTATTTCAGGCGGCACCTATTTGCATACGGCAGATATTGATCAGGCCTGCGCCGGGGCCCATCTAGTCTACACTGATGTCTGGTGGTGGATCGGCCAGGAAGAGGAAGAGGCTGAGCGCCGCAAGCTTTTTGCCCCCTATCAGGTTACAGAGGTGTTGCTGGCCAAGTGTGATAAAAATGTTATATTTGAACACTGTCTTCCGGCTATGCGCGGCGTGGAGGTTACTGATGCCGTAATGGACGGGCCGCATGCTGTCATTTACGATCAGGCGGAAAACCGGATGCACACCGAAAAGGCATTAATGGTTCTATTGATGAGCTAATTTCTTAGCGCCATAGTCAAGTGAACAACTGGTGAATGCAGCAGATCTGCCCGTTGTCAAGGTGCTTTAGCTCCAGATGACGGGCATACTTGTGCTCCCAATGCGATTAAGTCTCAAAAAGGTTATTGAGATCTTCCTGTAGAAGTACCTTCGGCAGTTGAGAAAGCAGATCGATGAAAGGGTGGTTATACTTGTCATCATCGTTTATGATCGTCGTAGTCCTGATCTTCGCCGTCAACCTGGCCTTGATTTCCTGGGCTGTAACAGACCTGCTGCAGCGAGAAAATGTAAAATACCTTTCTAAACCCTGGTGGATACTGATTATCGCGGCTGTTATTTTCGGTTCTGTGATTTACCTTCTCCTGGGCCGGGGAGATGATCAGAAATAATTAATTCAATCAGACGGAGCAGCAACTAGAGCTGTGGAAATAATTCGTATAACAAAAAATGAACCAGTATACATCTATGCTTCCCGCATATTTACTGCGCTAAGAGAGGTCGCTGAACACAACCTGCTAGTGGTTATCAGAGACGGGGTAATTGAATCTGTACAGCCGGTGAGCGAAGAAGAACTCGCATATCTGAAGCTTAGCCAGGCTAACCTGCACTACCTTGGTCCGGACTGCACCCTGATGCCTGCCCTGATCGATGCGCATATCCACCTGGCCCTTTGCTGCCGTAACGGATCTTTTCCGGAAGCTGATTTAACAGCGGAAGAAGGGATGCAGAGCCGGATAACGGCCGTCTGTGATCAGCTGTTGCAGGCCGGTATTGGCCTTGTTCGCGATGGCGGTGACAGGCAGGCTTTTAACCTCCAGGCCAGGCAGCTGGCAGCAGCGAGTCCGCAGATTGGTTTGCGGGTAGTGGCTACCGGCGAAGCCTTGCGCCGGCATGGTGGTTACGGCTCTTTTCTGGGCAGGGGTTACCGCAGCAGTGCTGAATTTAACAGCTTTTTAGCTCAGGCGGTCCATTCTGGAGTGGATCAGCTGAAGGTTGTCCTTTCCGGAATGATCAGCTTCAGTGAATACGGGGTGGTCAAAGGCCCATTGCTGCTGGCCTCTGATCTCGCGTTAATAGTAGAAACTGCCCGCAGAAATAACCTTAAAATTATGGCCCATGCCAGTTCAGCAGAGGCGGTTGACCTGGCAGTAACTGCCGGGGTCGATTCTGTGGAACATGGCTATTATATCCGCAAAGAAACCCTGCAAAAGATGGCCAATCAGCAGATCGCCTGGGTGCCGACTATTATCCCGGTAACAGCACAGCTTAGTAAGCCGCAGTTAAATAATTATACTCCTGCCGAGTGCGCAGTGATCAGGAGAGCTTACGGGGAGCAGCTGGAGAAACTTAGCCATGCCTTTGAATATGGCGTACCCGTTGGTATTGGCACCGATGCCGGTGCGGTGGGAGTGCGGCATGGGGACAGCCTGATCAGCGAGATGGAACTTTACAGTGAAGTAAAAGTTCAACCCAGCGCTATTATTAGAGCGGCAACTGCGGTGAACGCAAAAATATTAGGGGTGGAAAAAGAAGCAGGAACCATTGAACCCGGGAAAAAGCCCCACCTGTTGGCAGTTTGGGGCGATCCCCTGGCCGATCTTGCGGCCTTACGCCAAATCAACAAGCACTTTGTGCCGGCCTTTTGACACCAGCATACCTGATATCAGTGAAAATGCTCTTCCGCTCGTGAAAACAGAGATAATCTGCCATATATCGAGGAGGGATCAAGAATGACAAAGAAAGTCTTAATAATCGGGGCCGGGATGGCCGGGCTATCAGCCGGAATTCATGCCAGCCGCAACGGTTACAATGTAGAATTATTTGAAATGCACAATCAGCCGGGCGGGTTGTGCGCTTCCTGGGAGCGAAAAGGTTACACCTTTGATGGTTGTATCCACTGGCTCGTCGGATCCAAACCGGGCAGTCAGTTTAACCGGCTCTGGCGCGAGGTAGGAGCCCTTGAAGAGACGAAGATTATTGATCATGAAATATTCATGACCATTGAAGGTGGCAGCGGTAAAAGCCTCAATATTTACAGCGATCTTGACCAGATGCAAAACCATCTTCTCGAATTGGCACCGGAAGACGAAGTGGCAATTAAACAGCTGGTTGAGGCGGCAAAAATTATGTCCAAGATGGATATGCCGCTCGAAAAGCCGGATGAGTTCTTCCG
>CAYGHB010000217.1:0-3472 GCA_964349375.1 uncultured Syntrophomonadaceae bacterium
GCATCCGGCTGATTTTATTCCATGCCTGCATGCTCTTCCTCCTTTCACCTATCCGCTAAGGTTTATGTAGTAGGCCTGTTGTCAACAATGCGTTTCTCTTTTAATTCGGTTTCCATACCAAGCTGGGAAACCAGTTCGGGAACCGTTTTAAAAATGACATCCGTCAGAGAAACTTCTGTATCCCGCAGCACCTTCTGTCTGATATCGGCCACAAAACTATCGCGGTTAATATCGCCCAAAGGCGCGACATAAAGAACAATCTCGTCAAGATCAAACGGGTCGTTGTTGCGCTTGCGCATTTCAACCTGCCATTCTTCTACATCCGGATGGCTCATTAAAAGCGGGAAGAAATTATTCAGGTTGACTAGGGTTCCCTTGACCTTGGTCATACTAAACTCTTTCATTTCTGATTTACGTTGAATATTCGAACTGATCCGTGGTACTGTCCGCCCGCAGTTCGGGCAGGGTTCATACAGAATGCCACCCTTGGCTATATCACCGGTCCGGTAGCGCAGCACGGCAGTGCCCCGCCAATCGATAGCACTGTAAACTACTTCGCCTTCTTCTCCCTCCCCTACCGGCTCTCCGCTTTCGGGGTCAATTGTTTCGAAGACTTCCATATCCGGGTAGGTATGATAACCGAAGTACTCATCATGTGAAGGGCACTCGCCCCAGGCCACTTTAGCCTCAGTCATGCCGTAGGTAGCCAGCACCATTACATCTTCGGCACCAAGCTGGGCCAGCAGCTCTTTGATTTTATCTTTCAGGCCTGGCGGAACCCTTTCGCCGCCAAAGAAGATCTTCTTGATTGAGGAGAAATCCCGGCCCTGCTTAACCGCTTCGCGTAAGAAATAATAGCAGTAACCGGGGATAAATACTGAAACTGTGGGGCGCATGTATTCAAATGCATCCATCAGGTTATTGGTTCCGACAATTTTACCCCCGCCACTGTGGAAGCCGGCCACATTCATTTTCTCCGCCCCGAAATAGCTGGTCCAGAAAGCCAGGTGCGGCGCAAAGGGGAAACAATTGATAAAGACATCTTTATTGGTAAATTGAAAAACGTTCATCAGGCGGGTTCCTGATTCACGCAGGTTCTCTAAGTCGCGTTTTGAATAAACAAACGGTGTCGGCAAAGCAGTACGGCCGGTTGTAAAGTGAATATGCACCGGCTTAAAATCATAAATCCTCTCCTCTACCATATCTTTGCCCCCGGTCATCGACATCTTGGCCAAGTGACCGTATTTCTCAGTAACTTCTTCGTCAGGGCGAATAATAAAATCTTTATGTTTTTTGGGATTTTCTTCAGTTGGCGCAATATCCCACTTATAGGTAAAAGGCAGGTGCCTTAAATCATCGATGCCCTTAATCTTCAGGGGATCGATTTTTTGTTCTTTCAGTAATTCGCTGTAATAGGGACTATAAATGTAGAGCTGGTTAGCGACGAAAGCGCGAAATTTACGATCCTGCATCTCTTTAATTTCTTTATAGGGCGTTTTACATAGCTTGTCCCAGTTCTCCATAAAGCCATCACCTCCTGTGAGTATCAATCAACTGCATGACCAGGCTCCACTGTTCTACAGAAGAGCCTGGTCTGCATTTATCTATTTGGGAAAGACGTCATAAAGCGTGGTCATAAACCACATGATCACCAGGGATAAAACAACAACGGTGATCGGCAAGCCTTTACCGTTATAGCGTTTCTCATCATAATCCTGCCAGCCATGCATCACATCAACCTGCTGTTGCAGTTCCTTCGGCGGCGGCGGTGTTAACCACGAGACCACCACGGTGAGGATAAACGACAACGGCACAGCGATAGCGGTTATTTTGATCCACCCAAGCGGACCATAGAAATACTTGGCAAAGATGGGGAAGGGTATGGTGACCGGATCCATCCCGAGGTAACCAATCATGATCCAGCCATAGAAACCGACAAGGGAACCGACAACCATGCCGGCGCCAACACCGTACTTGTTGGTCCGCTTCCACCAAATGCCCAGTACAATGGGCACCCCAAGACCGGCAGCGGCAATTCCAAATGACCACATGATCGCTTCCAGAATAAACTGAGGCGGGTTAAGCGAGAAGAGAATCACCAAGACACCCACTACAAACATCGCTGCGTAAGAGAGTTTTAGCTTCTTCTCATCGTCTACATCCGGCCTTAATTCACCATAAAAGTCGTGAATCAAGCCGGCGCCCATAATCAACAGCAAGCCGGCAACGGTGGATAGACCCGCTGCCACTGAACCGGCAACGGCTATGGCCAGCCATCCCTGCCCGGCCAGGGCATCGAGCAGAATGAAAACCATGTAATCATAGGCAGCTTCAGGAATATCAATCCCCTGAGTGCGCATGTAAAACATGGCTGCAAAACCGGTGGCATAAACAGTTGTGTTCACCAAACCGACCAGGAACACACAGATAACAGTGCTCCACCGCGCTTCCCTGGCGTCACGGACGGTGAAGAAACGCATCACGAAGTGCGGCAGGCCGATTATGCCGAAGAAAGAACCGAGAAAGATCGCAATATAGACAACGGGGTGAACCAGCATGGGCCAGAAAAAGTGCGGCACGGCCTGGTTCATCAACGGCACTAAGTTGCCATAGCCGAGCGGTGGAAAGAACCAGCCGGCAGCGCCAAGCGCTTTAAGAACAACGGCAACCGGGAACATCAGACAGAAGATCAGCACGACAGTCTGGAAGGTCTGATTGTAGGTAACCCCGTACATCCCACCAAGGGTAACGTATAGAGTAACAACCAACCCTCCGACGATAATACCGACGACTTCCGGCACCCCCAGAAGGTAGTAAAAAACGATACCGATACCTTTCAGGTTACCACCAAGGTAAAGAACACTGACGACTAGCATAATGATCACAGAGATAAAACGGAGTGTTCTACTGCCGTAACGTTCCGAAATAAAAGCCATCGTCGTAAATGACTTATGGCGCCTCAGGTAGGGAGCGGCCAAAAGCATCAGGCCGATGAAAGCGGCAGTAAAGGAAGCATAAAGGGCAATAGCGATATAGACTCCCTTAAGAATCAGGGCGGTTAAACCGATAAAGGTAGTCAGGCTGAGCCCCAACGATACCATGGCTAAACCGTTATTTAAAGCGCCGATACTGCGCCCGGCAACATAGTAGTCGCCTAAGTTACGGGTGAAGCGGCGGGCCCAAACACTAATAAAAACTGAAATTAAAAGAACGATTAGACTAAGGACTAAACCGAGTACAAATATTTCTCCTCTTGGTTCCATTAAGGATTTTCCCTCCTTTCAATGGGCACTAGGCCCTCTGTTTTTCTTCCAACCGATCCATAACGATGCACCAGATCGCACCGATAGCTGTAACGCCAATCCAGCTTAACATGATCAATAAGAAATAATGAAGCGGAAAACCGAGCACCGTCATCCCCTCTTTAACAACAAACATTGATTCACCATAATACTGAACCAGCTGCTCCGGG
>CAYGHB010000218.1:0-3468 GCA_964349375.1 uncultured Syntrophomonadaceae bacterium
CCGGTACCGGCTGAACATTTATCATTCATGGCAAAATCGACCACCCGCCCATCTTCGGCCAGGCGGATCACTTTGCTATCCTGACCCCCGATATCAATCACTGTTCTTACGGCAGGATCCCAAAAGTAAGCCCCACGCCCATGGCAGGTGATTTCGGTGATTCGTTTATCGGCAAAATCGATTCCAATCCGTCCATAGCCGGTGGCTACCACCTTCGTCAGGTCAGAGCCCTTGAGCGCTGCTTTACTCAAGGCTTCTTCCATGGCCATCTCCGCCGCCCGCTTGCTGTTGGCCCCGGTTGGCCGGATTACATAGCTCAAGAGCTGCTCTTTTTCCATGATTACAACTTCTGCCGTCAGGGAGCCGACATCAATACCTGCAGTTGGCATCATTTTCCTCCGGATTTTCGATTCTGATCTGGATCCGCTGCACCATTTTTAAAGCAGCAGGGAACGAATTTCCTGCCAGAGCTGATCGCGGCCTGCCCCTGTCTGCGCCGAAAAGGGCAGCAGCCTGTCTTCTTCAAACAGACCAAGAACGCTGCGAATTACCTTAAGTTGCCTTAAAAGGGCGCTGCGTGAGAGCTTGTCGGCTTTGGTTGCGACGGTGATCGTCGGTATTGTGTGGGCGCGCAACCATTCAGACATCAGCAGATCGTCAGTTGTCGGCTCGTGCCGGCAATCGATTAGGTGCAGGCAACCGCGCAGCGAACTGCGCTTAGCCAGGTAATCTTCAATAATTGGAGCCCAGCGTTCGCGTTCCTTCTTCGACACCTTGGCGTAACCGTAACCCGGCAGATCAACAAAGCAGAAAGAATCATTAAGCAAATAGAAATAGAGACCCCTGGTTTTACCCGGGGTGGAACTGATCCGGGCCAGGTTCTTGCGGCCGATCAGGTTGTTTAATAGCGAAGATTTCCCCACATTGGAACGCCCGATAAAAGAAACTTCGGGCAGATCCCACTCCGGAAAATCCTTTAGGTGATACGCCGCTGCTTTCAGTTCTGCCTTATTAATTTTCACCGCTAAACACCCAAGTTCTTCTTAATTTAATGCCGCCACAAATAAGGGAGTCAGATTGCTTATTTGCCGCAACAAAAGCCTGAAATTAATGCTGAAAGGCCGAATCCTCTTTTACTTCCGGTAAGCCAAGATTATTTTCTTTGATCTTCTTCGGCTTGCGCTTTTCTCCCGCCTTCAGGGGCGGTTCGGAAAGCGCAGTGTCGAGAACTTCGTCCATGTGCTCCACAAATTTTACTTCCACCTTGCGCCGCACATTCTGGGGAATATCGCTTAAATCGCGACGGTTCTCTGCCGGTAAAATGATATTGCGGATGCCGGCCCGGTGGGCAGCCAGCATCTTCTCCTTGACCCCGCCGATCGGCAAAACCCTGCCCCTAAGGGTAATTTCCCCCGTCATCGTTACATCCTTGCGGATTGGTGTCCGGGTCAGGGCCGAAGCCAGCGCCGTGGCGATGGCGATCCCGGCGGAAGGACCGTCCTTCGGAATCGCTCCTTCCGGCACATGGATATGGATATCGATCTCTTCGTAAAAGTTTTCATCAAGTCCAAGCGACTCCGCCCGCGAGCGGATGTAGCTGATTGCCGCCTTGGCCGACTCCTGCATCACATCGCCAAGCTGGCCGGTCAGGGTCATCTTACCCTTCCCCTTCATCAGGGTGACTTCAATCGAGAGCAGATCGCCTCCCGCTTCAGTCCAGGCCAAACCGGTTGCCACACCAATCTCATCTTCTTTTTCAGCTGCACCGTAACGGTAACGCGGTACGCCTAAGTATTTCTGCAGGTTTTGTTTTGTCAACCGGATATGTTTTTCACGATCCTTAACCACTTCCCGGGCCACTTTCCGGCAGATGGCTGAAATACTTCTTTCCAGATTTCGCACTCCCGCTTCCCTGGTATATTCGCGGATAATCCTGCGGATTGTCCCCTCGGAAATCTCTAAGTTCTTATCAGTCAGTCCGTGCTCTTCGAGCTGTTTCGGAACCAAATACTGGCGGGCTATTTCAACCTTATCTTCCTCTGTATAACCGGGTAAATGGATCAGCTCCATCCGGTCGAGCAGCGGCTGCGGTATATTGTAGGATGTATTGCCTGTTGTGATAAACATCACCTGTGACAGGTCAAAGGGCACCTCGATATAGTGATCACTGAAAGCATTGTTTTGCTCGGGATCAAGAACCTCCAGCAGCGCCGACGATGGGTCTCCCCTGAAATCAGTCGACATTTTATCTATCTCATCCATCAAAAAGACAGGGTTTTTCGATTTCGCCTGGCGCATGCCCTGGATGATCCGTCCGGGCAAGGCGCCGATATAGGTGCGCCGGTGCCCCCTTACTTCAGCTTCATCCCGGACCCCGCCCAGCGAGATACGCACAAATTTTCGTTCAAGAGCGCGGGCCACCGATTTGGCGAGAGAAGTTTTCCCAACGCCCGGGGGGCCAATCAGGCAAAGAATCGGCCCTTTTAATTTATTGGCCAGTTGGCGGACAGCCAGGTACTCGACAATTCGCTCCTTCACTTTCTGCAAGCCGTAATGGTCTTCGTCCAGGATCTGTTCGGCCATATCAAGGTCAAGGCGGTCAGCGGTTTCCAGCGACCAGGGCAACTCCAGCAACCAGTCAAGATAGGTGCGAATAACGATCCCCTCTGCTGCGGCAGGGGGCATTTTCTCCAACCTTTCAACCTCTTTAAGCGCCTTTTCTTCAACCTCTTCCGGCAGTTTAGCCTCGGCTATTTTCTCCCGGTATTCTTCGGCTTCAGCCATCCGTTCATCTTTTTCACCAAGCTCTTTCTGAATCGCTTTCATCTGCTCCCGCAGGTAATACTCTTTCTGGGTTTTTTCCATCTGTTTGCGCACCCGCAAGTTAATCCTGCGCTCGATCTCTAAAATCTCCATTTCGTGCCCCAGAATTGAGTGCAGCTTTTCGAGACGCTCTTTTAGATCCAAGGCCTCCAGCATCTCCTGCTTCTGCTGAATCTTCATACTTAAGTGTGAGGCAATCACATCGGCAAAACGGCCTGGTTCCTCCATATCGGCGACTGTCGACAGGGTTTCCGGCGGCACTTTTCTGCTGATCTTAATATACTGTTCAAACTGGTAAAGCACGGTGCGCATCAGCGCTTCAATTTCAGCACTTTTACGCAATGGATCTTCGATCAATTCAAGGTCGGCTTCCAGGATCTGCTCCTCTGGATGGAGCTCCAGGATTTTAGCCCGGTTCAAACCTTCTACCAGAACCCGGATCGTTCCTCCGGGCAATTTGATCATCTGCTTGATGTGGGCAACGGTCCCGACAGCAAATAAATCTTCCCTGGCCGGGTCATCGGTTTTTGCGTCCTTCTGGGAGACTAATAGGATGCGGTTGTCTTTCATCATCGCCTTTTCCAGGGCGGTGATCGAACGCTCTCTGCCTACATCAAGATGTAATACCATATTCGGAAATACCAG
>CAYGHB010000219.1:0-3458 GCA_964349375.1 uncultured Syntrophomonadaceae bacterium
TAATTAACTCGTACAGATTTTAAAATATTTGGCCTACTCTTAGTCTTGGAGGTGATTTTTCAGTTTATTAGCTCAATTAGGTTTAATTAAATTAACATTAGGAGGTAGTCATGCAAGAAAAATTATTAAAAGCCATAGTGGAAATGCGTGAGGATGAAGCGCTGGCAATGGCCAAAGAGGCGCTTGATGCCGGCGCAGATCCTCTCGAAATGGTCGATCTATTCAGAAAAGCAGTTGAAAAGGTCGGTGACCTTTACGAAAAAGGTGAGTACTTTCTCCCAGAGTTAATGATGACCGGAGAGATGATGAAACAGTTAGCCGAGCTAACCAAAGATAAGATCTGTGCTGAAAGCAGCAGCAGCGGCAACAAACTGGGCCGGGTGTTAATCGGCACCGTAAAAGGTGACATCCATGATATTGGCAAAAACATAGTAACCTTTATGCTTGACGCTAATGGTTTTGAAGTTAAAGACCTTGGTGTTGACATACCTGCCGAAAAATTTATTGAAGCAATTAAGGAGTTTGACCCGCATATAGTAGGGTTAAGCGCACTGCTCACCCTCGCATTTGACCCGATGAAAGAGATTGTTGAAGCTATTGAGAAGGCCGGCCTTAGAGATAAGGTTAAGGTTATGGTCGGAGGTGCCCCTGTTGACGATCAGATCTGCGAATATGCAGGTGCTGACGGATGGGGTAAAGATGCCGTTGAAGCGGTTTCCCTGGCTAAAAAATGGGTAGGAGGTGCTTAAGATGTATCTTACTGAAAATTGGACTAGCCTGACTCCTTCCGAAAAATTTGATGCCAGGTTTAAAATCTGGATGAACCCCGAAGGTGTTGAATTTGCACCGGGAGCAGAAGAGAAGTTCCGTGAAAGAGCACAGATTATTAAAGATGCCGTAGACTTAAAAAAACCTTCCAGAATACCAATTTGCCCCATGATAGGCTTTTTCCCGGTATTCCATGCCGGCATCACCGCCGAGGAAGCCATGTACGACTATAAAAAGTTAGGCATGGCCATGAGAAAATATCACGAAGACTTCCCTGCCGACTCAATGAACAGCGGTTTCCTAATCGGCCCTGGCAACATCTTTGAAAAGCTGGACTACAAACTTTACAAATGGCCGGGCCACGGCTGCTCGCCAAACACCCCCTACCAATGCTGGGAAGACGAATACATGAGTGCTGATGAGTACGATCTGCTGATTAACGACCCTTCCAACTTTTGGATGAGAGTCTACCTGCCGCGCATCTTCGGCGCCTTGCAGCCCTGGCAGATGTTAGCACCCTTCACAGATCTGATTGAACTGCCTTTTGTAGGGGCATCGCTAATTCCTGTTGGCATTCCTGAGGTGCAGGAATCCTTCAAGAAATTCCTTGAGGCAGGCCGTATGGCCATGGAGTGGATCGTTGCTTTATCAGAAATAGACGGTGGTAACATGGCTACTTTCGGAGCGCCGGCGATTATGGGAGGGTTCTGCAAAGCACCCTTTGATACTTTAGGTGACACTATGCGCGGCACGCAGCCTTTAATGCTCGACATTTTCCGCCGCCCGGATAAGGTCCATAAAGCCATGGAGATCTTAACCCCTCTTAATATCGAACTGGGTATTCGCACCGCAACAGCTAACAAGTGCCCCTTTGTTTTCATGCCTCTGCATAAGGGAGCCGACGGCTTTATGTCGGACAAACAGTATGCCGAGTTCTACTGGCCTTACCTGAAAAGGGTTATGCTGGGCCTGATTGAAGAGGGCTGCGTACCCATGCCCTTTGCCGAAGGCGGCTACAACCAGCGCCTTGAATACCTGGCCGATCCCGAACTACCGGCCGGCAAAATTCTATGGTTCTTCGATAACACAGACATGGAAAAAGTAAAAGTAGCGCTGCAGGGTAAGGCCTGCTTCGCCGGCAATGTACCTGCATCGCTATTTAAGGCAGGCACACCGCAGCAAGTTGAACAATACGTAAAAGACCTGATTGGAAAAGTGGGCCAGGACGGTGGTTTTATCTTAAGCAACGGAGCCGTTTTGGATGATGCTCACCCTGAAAACTTAAGAGCCATGTTTGACGCCGGGCTTAAATACGGAAGCTGACTCAGGTGATTGAAACTAAACAGGCGGATGGTCGGAGTCTAATTCCGTCCGCCTGTTTTTATGTTAAAATTGATTTTACATATGATCGGGGTAACAAGAAAGAAGGATGAACGTATAATGGAGAAACTATCGATGCGGGCAGTGGTTCTTTCAATCTCACTGCTGATCATGAGCCCCACAGCAGTATCTCCTGCAGTTGCCGATATAATTGCCGCTTTCCCTGAAGTAAGCCCCGTTATAACTATGTGGGTGGTTACTCTGCCTTCAATTGCCATGGTTATCTTTTCCCTGGTTTATGGCGGCCTCGTTAAGTTTCTTGCTAAGCGTACTCTAATCGCCATGGCTATGACCTGCTTTCTGGTTGGCGGAATTGCTCCGGCCTTTATGGGCAACATCTACCTAATACTGACCATGCGTGCTCTCTTCGGAGCAGGTATCGGATTTCTTATGCCTCTGTCAACAGGGCTAATCACCGATTTTTACGATGGGCCCGACCGGGCCTCGATGATGGGCTGGCAAAGCGCCGTGGTTAATTTTGGAGGCCTGGCTTTTATGTTTACAGGTGGCATCCTGGCCGCCATTCACTGGAACTATACTTTCCTGGCTTACTCGATCGGGATCATTGTGGCAGTTTGGATTTTTATTAAGCTGCCGGAGCCTGCAAAAACCGATCCTAAAACTTGTGAAAAAACCGGAATTCCGCGATCTGTCTTTCCTCTGATAGCAGGTGTATTTCTTTTTAATATCTTATTTTTTGCCCTGATGACGAATGCTTCGGTGATGATCAGCAGCGAAGGCTTAGGCGAAACAGCACAGGCAGGTATTGTCCTGACCTTGTTTTCTGTTGGAGGATTTTTCGCCGGCATTGCCTTCGGTAAAACCGTCAAGATTTTTGGCGCTCTAACCAATGCCGTCGGTTGGCTGGTCACTGGAGCAGGGATGACAGTTATTGCAGCAAGCCACGGCATCCCATTAATTGCAGCCGGATCATTTTTAGCCGGTATGGGCATGGCTACTGTCATGCCAAGCTATCTTATTAAAGTAGCAGTCAAAACACCAGCAACCGCTATCGCGTTGGCTTATGCCTACCTTTTCTGCTTTGTTGGGATTGGCCAGTTCATCTCACCAATAATCTTTGACCTGATCACCGGCTTTTTCGTCCGGGAGTTCGGCCGGTTTCCCATTATGGTTGCCGCTTACACTCTATTGGCTGCCGGAGCATATGCCTTAATCAAAGAACGCTTCGCACCAGCAACTTAAACTTTCCGCGGAAATTGTACATTTATCCGGCAACCTGACAAAATGTTGGGGTTGGCGGGTCGAGAACTGGCGTAGTAGCTTAGGCAGGCCTAGTCAGTTAGCTGTCC
>CAYGHB010000220.1:0-3457 GCA_964349375.1 uncultured Syntrophomonadaceae bacterium
TTGTTTTCGACATTCAAGACCTTGACCTTTACCTGATCCGATTTTTTAAATAACTCATTGATATCTTTCACGTATTCATCCGCCACTTCCGAAATGTGAACCAGGCCGGTTACTCCACCGGGTAGCTCAACGAAAGCGCCGAATTTCGTGATTCCCGTTATCACCCCTTCCATAATACTGCCGATTGCCAGATCTTTCTTGATAAAAAAACCCCTCCTTGTTTGATGTTGATGCAGACTAAGGTTATTATAACTTCTATTGCATTATTGTCAATCCTCAAACTGAAAGATGACCTCATCCGGCCTGACCAGCCCGAGCCGCTCGCGAGCCAGCACTTCTATGTAATCCAGATCCTGGAGTTTGATGATCTCCTCTTCCAGGGTTGCCTGACGCTCACGCATCTCACTGATCCGCATTTCCATTTCCTCGAGCGCCTGCCCGGCCTCCCGTTGCCTTAAATACTGAGCCCCGATGATGACCAATAAACCAAAAACAACAACGCTCAGCACGATCACAAGCAGCCGGTACATGCTGTAACGGTTTTCCCGGTGCCGGACAGGAAAACTTGAAACGGTGCCGCTACTCCCTTTAGGTCTTGCAAGCATTCTGTAACCAGCTCCACCCTATACGACTTGACCGCCTGCGTGAAAGAAAAGTCCCCTTTAAGAAAGGGGACTTTAGCTTAACAAACGGAAATGCACCCTAAAATACCCTGTTTCTTGCTGACTACTTAACTTTATCTTTTAGAGCTTTACCGGGTTTGAAGGCAGGTACCTTAAGCGCTTTAATTTTGATTTTCTCTCCCGTTGCCGGGTTACGCCCCTCGCGAGCTTTGCGCTGACGTACTTCAAAAGTTCCAAAACCAACCAACTGCACCTTTTCACCTTTTGCCAGGCTGCCGGCAATACCGTCTAAGACAGCCTCAACCGCATTCTTGCTGATCTTCTTTGATAATCCGCCTTTCTCAGCAACCAAATCCACCAACTGCGTTTTATTCACTTACAAAGCCCTCCTTAGTTCAAGATAGATACTTATAACATAGGCTTTATTCGACGTCTTTTTTCTGACTCCTTCTTTTTTTGCCTAATTTCCTGATTTTTTTGCCTCATCCCACCACAGATCCAGCTGCTCAAGGGTATAATCGCTAAAATTATTGCCACTTTTTTCCACTTGCTCCATAACATACCTGAAGCGCGAGATAAACTTACCCGTTGTCCGGCCTAAAGCAAGCTCCGGGTTAACTTTTAAAAATCGGGCCAGGTTGACCAGGGTGAAAAGAAAATCGCCAAGTTCTTCTTCAACCTCTCTCTGACTGCCTTTTTGGCATGCTTCCTCGAGCTCAGACAGCTCTTCTCTGGCCTTCTCCAGCGGTCCCTCAACGGTCGGCCAGTCAAAGCCGAGTTCTGCTGCTTTTTTCTGAACTTTATAAGCCCTGAGCAGAGCTGGCAGCGCTTCGTCAAATGCGAGGGGAAAAGTGCTCTGCTCATCCTTACGCTCGGCTGACTTAATCTCTTCCCAGAGTACTTTAACGGCGTCAGCATTAGCAGCATTGTGGGTGCCAAAAACATGAGGGTGCCTGCGAATCAACTTTTTATTAATCGCAGTCACCACGTCAGCAAATTCAAAACGGTTTTCTTCACGGCCAATCTGGCTGTGAAAAATTACCTGCAGCAAAAGATCTCCAAGTTCATCAATTAAGGCCCGATCATTTCCGCTATCAATCGCAGCCACAACTTCATAGGCTTCTTCAATCAAATACTGTCTGAGGCTTACGTGATCCTGTTTGCGATCCCAGGGACAGCCGTCAGCCGCCCTCAGTCGGGCCATGATCTCAATCAGTTCCCCAATTCTTCCCCCTTTAAAGGGAGACAAATAAAGGGTTGTATAGTGGTCAAAGGCAGCATGGTGGTCTAAAACCTGCAGTGTTGTTTTCTGAGTTCCGGCCCGGGTCATTCCCGCAGCGTTTACGATTAGAACCGGGTAGTGATCAGGATACAGTTCAAGTAGTTTCAGCTTAACCCGGGAAGCGATCGTCTTATTGTAAACCTGAGCAAGAATTAGATGATTACGAACCGGCTCCTGCACCTTTTCAATCGAAAGTGCATCAAGCACTGTCACACCGTCAAGCAGATCAAGCTGCAGCTGACTGAGCAGCGGCTCTAAAAAAGAGAGTCCGGCAACCAGTTCGATCTTAACTCCCAAACGGGGAGCGATTCGCTTCAGTATCTCAACTGTTGCCTCACCCACGTTGGGATGCCCGGGAACAGCATAGCAGATTTGATCGTGCTGTTGACTTTGCTTTAAAAGAATGCGGATAATTGTCCGGTATACTTCTTCAAAACTGCTCTCCTGATCATAGAGATAATCAAAAGATCCGGCCTGTTCCCGCCGCGCAGCGACATAGCGGGCAGCCGGATGCTTCAGGGTTCGCAGGAAAAGGGGGCTACCTGAGGCCAGATAACTTCGCGCTTCCACAGTCAGGTGCCGGGGGCTACCCGGCCCGAGTCCTATTACTACTATTTTACCCAGGTAAGATCATCTCCTATCAAGAGTTCCGCAGTAGGCCAAAACGGGATAATATTTTCTCCAGCGGCTGCCCGATGGAGGGGATCATCTGTAACTCCTCCCGCTTAATGCCGCCGAGCAGCAGAAGAGCGATCCCGAACACAGCAATTCCGAGGAAAATTGCAATCAGCACAGCCAGGGCGTTTAAACGGCCTGCTGAAAGCAGATCCCGGCCTAGGTGCATTACTGCGCCATAGCTAAAATAGACAGCCACCGACATCAGGGCGGTAGCGATCAGGGGCAAAAGCGCCAGTTCACGCCAGTTGACCCGCCAGCCGGCATAACGCCTTACATGATTAAGGTTGAGGATGGCCGCAACAGTAAGGCCAATCACCGAAGCCAGGGCCGCTCCACCGACATTCAGGGCAGGAATTGCCGTCAGGTACCAGGCAAAAACAGTCTTGACCAGGCCACCGTAAAACATATTAATCGCAGGAAGGATCGGTTTGCCAAGCCCCTGGATCAGACCGGTTGTCGTCACGTAAAGACAAAGTGGAATGACCGACCATGACATAAAAGCCAGTGAGTAGCCGGCCTCAGCATTATTAAATAGCAACACTGTGATCGGTTCAGCCAGCAGAAAAAGGCCGAGAGCCGAGGGAAGGGAAAAGAGAGCGGTCAGCTTGATAGCGACGGCGCTCCGGCTTTGAATCAAAGCCCTGTTCTGCAGGGCGAAAGCCTCCGAGATTGCCGGTACCAGGCTCATGCTGAGGGCCAGCGCTACCACGTTGGGAAAGTATACTAAAGATCCGGCCATCCCGGTCAACTGCCCGTAGAGAGCCCGGGCTTCATCCAGCTCAAACCCGGCTGCCAGCAGCTGCCGCGGGACAATCGCCAGATCAATCATCGTGATCAGGGGGATCACCAGGCCGCCTATGGTGACGGGAATGGC
>CAYGHB010000221.1:0-3429 GCA_964349375.1 uncultured Syntrophomonadaceae bacterium
GCGCTGATGGATCAAAAAGATCGTAACTGCCCGGTCCGCAAGCAGGCTGTGCCGACAATACAGGAAACTCACCGCTCCGTTTCAGATATGGCCGATCCTCTGCATGAAGATGTCGATTCTCCGGTGCCCGGCCTCACCCACCGTTATCCCGACCGGGTTTTGCTCTTAGTCACTGATCAGTGCTCCATGTATTGCCGTCACTGCACCCGGAGGCGCATGGCCGGCCAGACTGATAAGGCCAGTTCCCGAGATCATATTGATGCGGCGATCGAATACGTGAAACAGTCACCGGCAGTAAGAGATGTTTTGATTTCAGGCGGTGACGGGCTGTTGATCGGCGATGCTCTGATCGAACACATCCTGAAAAGCCTCAGGGCTATTCCTCACGTTGAGATGATTCGTTTCGGCAGCCGTGCCCCGGTTGTGATGCCCCAGCGCATTACAGATGAGCTTTGCGCCATGCTCAAAAAATATCACCCCATTTATCTTAATACACACTTTAACCATCCAAAGGAGATCACTCCTGAAGCCGAAAAAGCCTGTGCTCGTCTGGCTGACGCCGGGATCCCGCTGGGCAACCAGTCTGTGTTACTGGCCGGAGTCAACGACTGTCCGCAGGTCATGAAAAAACTGGTACACGAACTGTTAAGGCTGAGGATAAAACCTTACTATATTTACCAGTGTGATCTTTCCCAGGGCATTGAACACTTCAGAACCTCGGTGGCAGCAGGAATTGAGATTATTGAAAACCTACGCGGCCATACCACCGGTCTTGGCGTTCCGACTTTTGTGGTTGATGCGCCCGGCGGCGGCGGGAAGATACCGGTGATGCCGCAGTACCTGATCAGCCAGTCACCGCACCGCGTGGTGGTGCGTAACTTTGAGGGAGGGCTCTACTCCTATACAGAACCACCGCGCCATGTTGATCCCGAGCAGCCCTGCCCGCTTTGTGGCGGAACACACAACAGTTACGATACCGGCGTTGCTTCACTTCTCAACGGTCAACATGTCGCCATGGAACCGACGGTCAAAGAGTAAGCAGTAGCTGTGCTACACTGTGTATCAAGTTGTCAAGTTATCAAGTTATTGAAGGCTTTCCGAAAAAGTAAAGGAGCTTTTTATAAATGGAAAAATATACTTTAGATACCCAACCGAAATTGCGCCTGATCAGTGATGACCAGATTAAGCTGGTTCACGAAAAGGCTCTGCATATTCTGGAGCATGCCGGCGTTAAGTTCGAATCGGAAGAAGCGCTAAAAATCCTTCAGGATCACGGTGCCGCAATTGATTTTGAAAAACATATCGCTAAGATCACACCGAAGATGGTTGATGAGGCGATCAAGAAAACCCCTTCCGGGTTTACGCTCTATAACCGGGAAGGCGAAATGGCCGCCGAACTGAGCGGTAACCGCTCGCATTTTGATCCCGGTTCTTCAGTGATCAAGTTCATGGAATCAGACGGCACGACGGTGCGCAGAACCGAATCGGCTGACCTGGTTCAAATCAGTCGTGTTAATGACGCCATGGAAAACATTCGTCTTCAGTCAACTGCCGTTGTTTGCTATGATGTCCCAGAGCTGATCGGCGACAGCTACCGCCTTTATCTCTGCCTGAAAAATTCGCCTAAGGCAATCATTACCGGTGCATTCAGTGTGGAAGGTATCAGGCATATGCGCGAGATGCTTTCCGCTGTGGCCGGCGGCTACGATCGTCTCAGCGAAAAGCCGCTGGCAATATTTGACATCTGCCCTTCCCAGCCGCTTAAGTGGACCCACATCAGCGCTGAAAACATCATCGATTGTGCCCGCTATAACCTGCCACAGGAGCTGATCTCGGTGCCCATGCCCGGAGCAGCTACCCCGATTACCCTGGCGGGTTCGCTGATCGTTCATACGGCCGAGACCTTAAGTGGGATAGTGCTGGCCCAGTGCGCCAACCCTGGCGCACCTGTTGTCTACGGCGGGGCTCCCGTCCAGTTTGACATGCGTTTTAGCACAACACCGATGAGCGCGGTCGAAGCGACAATGATCTCTGCCGCCTATGCGCAGATGGGCAAATATTTTGGACTACCGACCCATACCTACGCTGCCCTCAGCGATTCGAAGCTGGTCGACATGCAGGCCGGGGCCGAAACGGCTATGAGCGGGACTATCGCCCAGTTGGCTGGGATTAATGTGATCTCCGGAGCCGGCGCTCTTGATTTCATTAACACCTTCAGCCTGGAAAAATTGGTGATTGATAACGATATCTGCGGTATGATTCTGAGGGCCCAGAGAGGAATAGAGTTTAATGAAGAAACGATGGCCGTTGACCTGATTGAAAAACTTGGCCCGGGCGGGACCTACCTTGAAACCGACTTGACCATGAAATACTTCAAGAGCGAACCATACATGCCCTCAAAAGTGATCGACCGCCAGGATCGCAAAAACTGGGAGGAAGCCGGCAGCAGGACCATCTTTGAACGGGCCAGGGATAAGGTGAAAGATCTTCAGGAGAACCACCTTCCCACCCCGCTCGATAAAGATCGCGATAGCAAGCTTGATGCGGCTGTTCAGGCCGTAATGAAAGAACTGGGCATCAACAGCCTGCCCCAGGGCCCAAAATAGAGAATACATGTAACTATGTTTTGTCTATTTAGGTTCTTACATGGATCATTGGCTGTCAGGTAAGCTGAGGCTTTATGTTCGCTTTCAACTTACCTTGCCAGCCTGCTTCTAAGTTAAGATTTTATTGCTTGTATTCATAGTGCTAAATGTTGCGTGAAATCAGCGTTCACGACTGTAGAAAGATGATTGCTTTTGTCCGTTGGCTTTTATGTGCAAACCATTGCTTACTTATCTTTTTTGAAAATTGTATTCATTGTGCTGACTGTTGCATGAAATCAGCGCTCACGACTGTATAAAGATGATTACTTTTGTACGTTGGCTTTTATGTGCAAACCATTGCTCACTGATCGCTCAGGCAGATTTATTTAGGTTCTGCTGCATGCTTACAAGGGCAACCTCGCCACTCAACACTTAAGTTTTCGAGTCTCGGCCCGGCCCCCAGAAAACCAGAAGATGTATTTTCTTAACTGGGGGCCGGGACCCTTTACAGCATTTGCAGAACCAATAAATCTATGCTCTTCGCTTTATGTTCGCATTTGGTTTGCAGTAAAAACCCCCTTGATTTATCACTCGATAGAATTATCGTATTTTCCATCAGATGGCAAAGTAATGTTTGATGAAGATTTATGGTACTGCACGTGGATAGGAATACTGGTGCTGAAATCAGAAGCGAACATAAAGCGAATGCTTTAGAATTGCCGGCGAATCGAGGCACAGAGCAGGACCCGTCACTCAAAACCAAAAAATTCATCTTCAGTTTTATTTGAGTGACGGGCCGACTCAGGAGACTTTGTGTCGACTTAGGAGGCTTCCTGCGAGTTGC
>CAYGHB010000222.1:0-3418 GCA_964349375.1 uncultured Syntrophomonadaceae bacterium
AGAATATAAAGGTTTTTCGCTGGTTAAATCGTTACACTTTCCGGGAATGCAGGTTGAACAGGAAGGTTACCGGGTGATTCAAACCTATGACGGTGAAGAAGCTTTGCAGGAGCTGCTGCAGGGCAAAGCTGATCTTGCCCTGCTCAACATGATGATGCCTCACCTTGATGGAAGCCAGATTCTTAAAAGGCTTAAGAATGCCGGCCGGGAATTGCCGATCATCATTTTCTCGGTCAAGAGTTGGGAAAGCGATATGCGCACCTGCTTGTTTTTTGGGGCCAAAGATTATATAGCTAAGCCTTTTGAGCTTGATGATATGATCTCTCGCGTTAATAAATTGATCACGGAGCAATAGCTAATGGATCCTTTCTTGAGAATACTGATCTATTCTATTTACTCAATAATCGCCATCATCCTGTTCTTTTTGGCTGCCATCGTTTTCCTTCGGGTGAAAGTAGACCGGGAGGAAAGGGAATACAAAATTTGCGAAGAGGAATGGGAAGCGATCTATATTAGTTACATCCTCGGCAAATCTGAGCTCGATTATGTCAAAAATCAATTTCTAAAAACTAAACGGTATGGGTTTTATCAAAGATTTTTTACCCCCTACCTGGAAATGCTCGATGGAAAGGATTTTGAAGCTACTAAGGAGCTCTGCCGGGAAATCAGCATAATTGGTCATTACCGGAAAAAGCTTTTAAAACGTAATTTATATGATAAGGCAACTGCAGCAAAAATGCTCGGTGACTTTCGCTGTTATCAATCTGTCCCTGAAAGAATCAGAATGCTAAAAAGCAAAAACCACCTGCTTGTTTTGGCCGCCGCCCAGGGGTTGGCAGTTTCTAATAATCCACGCGCCTTCAGGCCGGTTTTAAAAGCCCTGTTAAGCAATACTTATTTTACATATGAAGGAACTACTGAAATTCTTTCCCGCTTCGGTAGTGAAATTTGTAAGCCGATTACCGCATTGCTGGATGAGTACAGTCGGGGAATCATTCCGGCCACATTAAAACCTCCCCGGAAGAAAAAAAGCACTTTCGGGAGCCTGCTGCCAAAAGCGAAAGCTGCTACAGTGAACCGTACCTTACTGGTCATCATCCTGATCGACCTGCTGGGCCATTACCGTTATGCTGAAGCTCTTCCGGTGCTGAACCGTCTTTTAGTAAGAGCCGATACTGAAACCATCGTTCATATCCTGAAGGCTTATTTGCGCATCGGTAAACTACCTGCACAATTCAATCCAGAACTTTACCTGGTCCACGACGACTGGGTGATCAGGAATTTTGCTATTCAGGTTTCTAAAATGGCTCCGGATGAAGAATTGATCCCAAAACTTGACCAACTGCTTGACGATGAAAACTGGTGGGTCCGTTACCATGCTGCTAAGGCCATTTTGGCCCTCGGCAGTGCCGGCTACTCTTTACTCACCCTGCGGGCTAATGGTTCAGAGACCGAGTCCGCCACAATTGCCGCTTATGTGCTGGCATCAAAAGAGGTGAGCTGATGAGCACCGGTCAGGTATTTATAATATTTTATAGCGTCTTCATCATTCTTTATTTTCTGGCCATCAATCTAAGCTACCTGGTGCTGGTGGTAATCTCGTTTTTTAGTATAAAAAAGATCACCTTAATCGATAAAGTAGCAGACCGAGACCTGTCTTTTAGATCTGGGTTTTTTAAACCACTCTCGATCATAATCCCGGCTTTCAATGAAGAAGCAACCATCGTGGGAACAGTTCGATCTACGCTCTCGCTTCGCTATCCGGATTTTGAAGTAATTGTGGTCAGCGACGGATCAACAGATCAAACCATCGAGGTTTTAAAAGAGACTTTTTCCCTGAGCCCCTGTTTTGACAATTACCGGGCAGAGTTGAAAACAAAGCAGATCAATAAAATATATCGTTCTGCCTATTATTCAAACCTGGTTGTGATCGATAAAGAAAATGGCGGCAAATCAGATGCGCTTAATGCCGGCATCAATATCGCTCAATATCCATTGTTTTGCAATATAGATTCAGACTCACTGGTGGACACTGATGCCCTGCTGAAAGTAACCGACCTGTTTGTCAAAGACTGGAGAGTGGTCGCTGCCGGAGGAACTATCAGGGCTGCCAATGGAGCATTAATCAAAGGTGGCATGGTCAAAGCTGTCAAGCTTTCTAAAAAATTCTGGGTGCGTTTTCAGATCGTCGAGTATTTAAGGGGCTTTCTTTTCGGCAGAGCCGGCTGGTCCTCAATCGGCGGCTTGCTGATTCTTTCAGGAGCTTTTAGTGTGTTTCGACGAAAAGCAGTAATTACTGCCGGCGGTTACCTGACCAACACAATCGGTGAAGATATGGAACTGGTGCTGCGCCTGCAGAGGACCATGAAAAGAATAAAGCGACCTTACAAAGTTCAGTTCTTACCAGATCCGGTCTGCTGGACCCAGGTGCCCGAGACTTATGGCGGGCTGAAAACCCAAAGACGCCGCTGGCAGAGAGGGCTTGCTGAAAGTTTATTATTAAATTTCGAGATGTTCTTAAATCCCAAGTATGGAACAGTGGGAATGATCAGTTATCCCTTCTTTATTTTCTTCGAGTTTTTGGGCCCGGTAATTGAGATCAGCGGATACCTGGTATTGATCTATGCCCTGGCCTGTGGTCTTTTAAATTTGCCCTTCGTGCTGCTCTTTTTCAGTGTGGCTGTTCTTTTAGGAGTGCTGCTCTCCACGGCAGCGCTCCTGGTAGAAGAGATTTTTTACCGCAGCTATCCGAAGCTCAAAGATGTTCTCATCCTTTTTGCTTTTGCGATCTTGGAAAACTTCTTCTATCGTCAAATCCACAGCTGGTGGCGCTTTTTGGGGCTGGTCGACTTTGCTTTTAAAAGAGGCGGCTGGGGCACTTTAAGCCGTCAGCGTTTTGACAACAGTTAATAGGAAGTCTTTTTATTACTTAACAGTTAGATAACTTTCAGGTAGGCAGTGGTTAAAACGAAAGAACAAAATGCTGAAGTTATTGTGGTTGGCTCGGGACCGGCCGGGGCTTTTACTGCGACGCTTTTAGCCAAGAAAAATCACGATGTGCTTTTGATTGACAAGGATGATTTTCCGCGCGATAAAATCTGTGGTGACGCTCTTCCAGCCAAAGCGCTGGAGCTGCTGTACAATGCCGGAATGGGAAAAGCGATTGATGAGGCGGTCGAAAACGGAGAAATATATCCACTCGACTACATGCGACTGGTATCACCTAAAGGCCACCAGAGAAGCTACCCCTTGACTAAAAGCGCCGGCGGTTACAATGCCGCTGTAGCCCCTCGCATTATTTTTGATTCCCTGATCCGGAACGAAGCGATTAGGTCAGGAGCAAATACACTGAAAACAACTGTAGAAAAACCGATTATTGAAAATAACCTGGTAACCGGGGTTAAGCTGAGAAACGGGC
>CAYGHB010000223.1:0-3361 GCA_964349375.1 uncultured Syntrophomonadaceae bacterium
CCCTGTACCGTTGGTGCGAAAAGGCCCGGATTATTTTAGACGGCGAACATGCTGTCGGCCGGGTAATTGCCAGACCTTTTACGGGAGAGCCGGAATCTTTCGTGCGCACCACAGGTCGGCACGATTATTCGCTAGAGCCGCCCGGTGACACACTGTTTGATTTGGTTGAGAAAGCCGGTAAAACTGTGGCGGTTATCGGTAAGGTATCCGATATTTTTGCCCACCGCGGTGTGACCACAAAACGCCCGGGAGGAAACAACGAAGCCATAGCTGCCGATTTGATGGACCTGGTTGAAAAAAGGGAAGGTGATCTGGTGTGGGCCACCTTCGGTGATTTCGACACTGTCTATGGGCACCGCAATGACAGTGACGGTTTTGCTGCGGCTCTTGAAAAGTTTGACTTGAAACTGGCAAAACTGCTGGCCTCTCTGACCAGTGAAGACCTGCTTTTTATAACTGCCGACCATGGCTGTGACCCCAGCTTTCCGACCACCGATCACACCCGCGAGTATGTCCCGCTGATCCTTTACAGCCCGGGCTTTAATTTTCAGGCGAGAGTTCAAAACTTCGGCATCCGGAACAGCTATGCCGATCTGGCCGCTACCGCCGCCCACTGGCTTAATATTAAAGCACCGCTTCAGGGCACCCCTGTGTCCTTGAGTAATAGGCAGTAGATGGGCAGTAGAATTCGGATTGATAGCTTGCTGAAAAAAGAACTCCCTCCCCGGATCTTTAAGATTTTGCAGCAGTCTGGTATGATGGCGGCAGAAACAGGCTTTCAACTATACCTGGTGGGCGGCATGATCAGGGATCTTTTGCTTGACCAAGCCCCGGAATATGATTACGACCTGGTAGTCGTTGGCGATGCCGGTCGCTTTGCCCTGCTGCTGCAGAAGAGGTTCGGTGGTCGCCTCACTTTTTACCCACGCTATTTAACCGCCGCCCTGAAACTTGATGATGGTACAAAAATAGACCTGGTCACGGCCAGGCGGGAACGCTACAGTGAGCCTGCTGCCTCACCCCGGGTGGAAGCTTCCGACCTGAAAGATGATCTATACAGGCGTGATTTTACTGTAAATGCCCTGGCCTGTTCGCTTCTGCCCGCAGAAAGCGGGCTGCTGTACGATTATTACCATGGTTATGATGATCTGCAAAATAGGTTGATCAGAGTTTTTCATCCAAACAGCTTTAGAGATGATCCCCTGCGCATCATCCGGGCAGTCCGCTTTGAACAGCGCTATGCTTTTACTATTGAAAAGAAAACTTTTGACTGCATTAAAGGGGCGATCAAGGCAAAAACCCTGGCCCTTGTTTCTTCAGAGCGCCTGGCGCGCGAAGTAAAAAATATTTACCTGGAGCCCTATCCAATAAGGGTCCTGGAGCGGTTGCGGGATCTGGGCGTGGTCATTGACCTCTGAGCGGGCTTGATCGTCTTTAGTTCGTCTGACCAACCAAGCAGGACTGTTTGGAATCTTCGGTTCGGTTTGATATAATTAAAAAGTTATCAAGCTGGGTCCGGTGTATAGCTGTAAACCCATCGAAATAATCGTTCAGTTTTAATCTTGAAGGAGGTATTTTTATGCTGGGATTAGATCCTGTCGTTATCGCATTGCGTATTCCGGCCTTGCTTATAGCCATTACCTTTCACGAATTTGCCCATGCCCGCATGGCATACTACTTTGGTGACAATACAGCCCAGAGGCAGGGCAGGATGAATTTGAACCCCCTCAGTCACCTGGACCCGATTGGCACCATTATGATTTTGCTTGTTGGCTTTGGCTGGGCCAAACCGGTCCCGATCAACCCTTACAATTTTAATGAGTACCGTAAAGGTTTGCGTTGGGTATCCTTCGCCGGGCCGATGATCAACTTTATCCTCGGTTTTTTTAGCCTGCTCTTTTATTCTATTCTAATTAGCAGGGATATAACGGGTGGTCTTTTTTTACAGTTCGTTTCGGTATTGACACAGCTAAATATTTTGTTGGCAATCTTTAATCTAATTCCCATTCCACCCCTCGACGGTTCAAAAATATTGATGTCCTTTCTGCCTGATTCCTATCTAGGCTACTACCGGACTATTGAACAATATGCGCCACTGATCCTCTTGCTGCTAGTTTTTACCAGGGCTCTCGGGGTGATTATCTATCCCCTTTTCTCTCTGGTTCTAAATTTATTTTCATCAATAATTGCTTTAATTCCCGGTTTGTAGACTGCCTTAGATGATCTAGTTGATGCAACAATTTGGAGGAGGAATAGTGGCAGTGAATAAAAAAACGGTTTTTTCCGGTATTCAGGCCTCGGGCCATCTGCACTTGGGTAATTATTTAGGGGCGATCCGCAACTGGAAAGCGATGCAGGAAGAATACAACAACTATTTTTGTGTCGTGGACCTGCATACCATTACGGTGCCCCAGGATCCCATCGAGCTGAAAGCTAATATTCGTGAAGTGGCGGGGCTGCTGCTTGCCGCCGGTCTTGACGAAGAACATTCTGTGGTTTTTGTCCAGTCAAAGGTCAGGGCTCATTCAGAACTGGCCTGGATCTTAAATTGTGTTACCCCGATGGGATGGCTGCACCGGATGACCCAATTCAAGGAGAAATCGGAAAAACAAAAAGAAGAAGTTAGCGTAGGTCTCTTTGCTTACCCTGTTCTGCAGGCTGCCGATATACTGCTCTACGATGCCCACCTGGTTCCGGTTGGCGCAGATCAGAAGCAGCATGTGGAGCTTTGCCGTGATGTCGCCCAGCGGTTCAACTTCCGGTATGGCGATCTATTTGTTTTGCCCGACGCCTTAATTCCCCCGGTAGGTGGGCGGGTGATGGGGTTGATCAACCCGGAGAAGAAGATGAGTAAAAGTGAAGAAAAACAGGAGGATTCGATCTTTCTGCTTGATACCCCCGATCAGATCCGCTCTAAGATTAAGCGGGCAACCACTGATTCACATAAGGAGATCGTCTTTGATGAACAGAGGCCGGGGATTTATAACCTGCTTACCATCTACCAGCTTTTAACGGGCGATCAGCGTGAGCAGATTGAAGCTCATTTTGAAGGAAAGAACTATAAGGTTTTGAAAGAAGATCTGGCCGAGGTAGTTATTGAAAGTTTGCGTCCTCTCCAGGAAAAATATTCTTCACTAACAGGCGATCATAATTATCTCGATCAAATACTCAGCCGTGGCGCTGAACGGGCCGATCTCCAGGCTGAAGCTAAGATCCGCCAGGTTTCTGAGGCGATGGGCCTAAGATAGTTTAGAAGATGGGCAGGGGAAGTAGTTGGCGATAGAACATGTTGAATACAGAATAAAGCTGCCTACCTTTGAGGGGCCCTTTGACCTTCTCTTTCACCTGATTAAAAAAGCGG
>CAYGHB010000224.1:0-3350 GCA_964349375.1 uncultured Syntrophomonadaceae bacterium
AATAGTGGTCGGAGCGAAAGGATTTGAACCTTCGACCTCTTGACCCCCAGTCAAGCGCGCTACCAAGCTGCGCCACGCCCCGATAATTATTCATTGAAGTAATGCTATTTAATTACTCCATCATTCTAATGCAAGCGGCAATAAAAGTCAACGTAAGGGGCGGTGAAAAGCAAACCGCTCAAATTAGACCTTAAAATAGCTAAAAAGCTGACCGAAGTTAAGCCCGGCTATAATTTTATTGCTGTTGCTGCTGTAGAGCTGGCGGTTTCCCTCTTCCAAATGCGAAGATTTGATCCCATGTGAAATGGAGAGAAATGTCTCTATATAGGCGGCAAGCTGATCGCAGGCCCTGATCATTTCACCATCCAAAGGAGAGTAGCTGTTATGATTATAAAGCTCGCCAAGTTCATGGGCCTGGACAATTTTAACTTCTCCATGGTCGATGATCTTGCTGGAAAATTCATCTTCCGTGAAGTAGCGCAACTCTGCGTGCCAGGTGGCAGGCAGCAGTGGGAAGATCCTCTCTTCGAGCTGGCGGTGTTCGATATCTTTGATCAGTTCTTCAATACCGGCCACCGAGCGTTTTACCGGTGAGACGATATCCCTGGTCAGCACCTCTGGCAGATCATGAAAGAGACCGGCAAAATAGTTATTGTAAATGCGTTTCGGACAGGCTTCCAGCTCAACCGAACATAGGTAACTCATCATCGCCACAATCAGCATATGACCCATCACGGAAGTCTTCGGCACACGTGGCGACTGAGCCCAGCGTTGCTGGAACCGTAGTTGGCCTACCAGGTCAAGAAAGTTTGCCGTTTTTTTGCCCAGGGCTAGCTTTTGAACCCCGGCTAAATCATAATGCTCCTCAATCTGGTTTTCAATAGCCGCCCTGGTATCATTAAGTCCGTAAAGACCCTCATTTAAGCGGTAAATGATCGCAAACTCCCAGTTGGTAGCCAGATAGTGGGCGGCCTTAAGAATCCTTTTTTCTAGTGTGTTGGGTTTCTCGGTAGAGAAATATTCTTCCATTGACCTTACCAGATCCTTCTTCAGGTCAGCAATCCTGTCTCTTAACTGATCGATGACCCACCGGTTCAGCTGCTCACCTTTTTCAGTCATCAATTTATAGTAGATCGGCGGCTTAATGTCCGTCAGCACAATGCGATGTAAGAACTCGAAAAGCCCGCCCTCAATCAGTTGCGGCCAATCTATGTTAACCCCGTGATCGGCCTCTTCAATCTTGGCCAGGACATAAGCATAAACCATTTTATGCGATTGCTTGTCCAGTTCTGTAAAGTGTTCGGGACGAATATGGTCGTTCCAACGCTGGATACTGGCTGCTTCAAAGAGCAACTCAAGCAGCTCCTTCCTGATCATCATTGAACACCTCCGCTGATCTCATGTTATCAGTTATTATAACGACCCATTGCAATAGTATTGAAAATAAAACCTTCCTATTGGCGGGAGCCAAGTTTCAGCTTTGGTTCGTTGCCGCTCAGCAAGCGTTTGATATTAGCCTGGTGACGTATAATTACCAGGATTGCAAGAGCCAAACCAAAAATGATATAGGAAAGATTAAAACCGAAAAGCCAGAAAAAGAGAGGTACCAGCAGCGATCCGATCATGGAAGCAAGCGACACGTAACGGGTTAAAGCTAAAATAACTATAGCAGCAGCAAATAGAGAGAGAGTTACCCATCCGGAGAGAGCCAGCAGCACCCCAATGGCCGTGGCAGCAGCTTTGCCGCCCTTAAATCCCAGGAACAGTGGAAAGCTGTGCCCAATCATTGCCAGCATCCCGGCAGCCAGCGGCAATATAGAACCACTATCCACTGCCTTCGCCAGAAAAACCGCCATAAAACCTTTCAGCAGATCTAGAATGAAAACCGGCAGGGCCAGCTTCCAGCCCACAACCCTTAAGACATTGGTCGCTCCGATATTACCGCTGCCATGCTCACGGATATCAGTTTTACCAAATGCTTTTGCAAAAATAAAGCCAAAAGGAATCGAGCCGATCAGGTAAGACACAATCAAAATAGCAACAGTCAAGAGTTAATCACCTCTGCGCTGGCGTTTTTTAAGCTTAATAACAATTGGGGTGCCTTTGAAGCCAAAGGATTCCCGAAGCCTGTTTTCAAGATAGCGCACATACGAAAAGTGAACTAAATCAGGCTCATTGGCGAAAACCACAAATGTTGGCGGTTTCACCTCCGGTTGGGTCATATAAAAGAGCCTGACCCGCTTACCCTTCACGGAAGGTGGAGGGTTCACCGCTAAAGCATCCTCTAATAGTTCGTTTAAAAGCGATGTGCTGATGCGCTTGTGCTGTTCCTGCCAGGTTTGCAGAACAACCGGATAGAGTTTATCGAGCTTCCAACCGGTCAGGGCTGAAAGAAAAACATGGTGAGCATAGGGCACAAAATTAAATTGGCGTTTTAAATTATTAATATATTCTGCCCGGGCATCTTCAGTCCCCCGTGCTAAATCCCACTTATTAATCACTAAGATCAAGCCCCTCCCGGCCTGATCTACATACCCGGCCAGGCGTTGATCCTGTTCTGTGGCTCCTTCCACCCCATCAAGCAGCAGAAGGGCCAGATCTGCTCGCTGGACCGCCTTAAACGCACGCAAAATACTGTAATACTCAACAGACTCCTTAATTTTGCTTTTACGCCTGATACCGGCCGTATCAATAAACAGGTAGGGCTGCTCCCCGTATTCAAAATAGGTATCGATGGCATCCCTGGTTGTCCCCGGAATCTCACTGACAATTACTCGTTCTTCGCCAAGCATTTTATTGATCAGTGAAGATTTACCAACGTTAGGCCTGCCGATGATCGCAACTTTTACTGTTTCCGGCCTATAGTTCTCTTCTTCTTGTTTCGCATCTGAAGGAAGAAGATCCAAGATTAGGTCCAGCAGTTCTCCGCTGCCTTTGCCGTGAACAGCAGAAATTGTTGCAGGATCACCGAAGCCCAGGCTGTAAAAGCCGAATTTGCTGGTTTCCTGTTCAAAATTATCTATTTTATTGACCACAACGATAACTTCTTTACCGCTGCGCCTGAGCATCAGGCCGATCTCTTCATCCAGGGCTGTTAAGCCTTCCCGGCCATCGAGCAAAAATAAAATCAGGTTGGCTTCCTCTACAGCAAGTTCTACCTGTCGCCTGACCAGGACAGAAATATGGTCTTCACTACCGAAGGTTAAACCCCCGGTATCAATAATTACCAGCTCCCTGCCGCTCCATTCAGCAATTCCGTAAAGGCGGTCCCGGGTAACACCGGGAACTTTTTCTTCAATAGCGGTTCGGGCTGTTGTCAGACGGTTAAAAAGGGTTGATTTGCCCACATT
>CAYGHB010000225.1:0-3341 GCA_964349375.1 uncultured Syntrophomonadaceae bacterium
TTTTGATTTCCCAAACGCTCACCGTAGGGCGGGTTGCAAATTACCTTTCCATATTTCTTTTTTGAGCTCAACTCTGAAAGTGGTCTAACCTGAAAATGAATCAGATCCTCAACCCCTGCTTCAAATGCATTAACGCGGGCATTCTTGATTGCCGCCGGATTGATGTCGGTTCCACCCAGATCTAATTTTTGGTTGCTGTCGAGTAAATCGTGTGTTTCCCTGCGTGCTTCATGCCACAAATGTTTCGGTATAGTAGGCCATTCTTCAGCAGCAAAATTGCGGTTCATTCCCGGGGCAATATTCTGGCCGATCAGCGCGGCTTCAATCGGAATAGTGCCTGATCCGCATAAAGGATCAATCAGGGTGATACCCGGTTGCCAGCGGGCGATTAAAACCAGGGCTGCAGCCAGCGTTTCCCTTAAAGGAGCGCCGCTTCCCGACCCCCGGTAGCCGCGCTTATGCAACCCCGCCCCGCTTGTATCGATCGTCAGGGTGGCAATATCCCTGAGTATTGAGACCTCGATTCGGTATAGAGGGCCATCTTCTTTGAACCAACTGGTGTTATAGATGGTTTTCATGCTTTCAACCACCGCTTTTTTAACGATCGCCTGACTGTCGGAGATGCTGAAAAGAGTCGATTGAACAGATTTACCGTCAACCGGAAAGGCAGCATTATCAGGCATTATTTCAGGCCAGGGCAGGGCTTTGGTTTGCTCGAAAAGGTCATCAAAGGTAGTCGCCTTAAACTCGCCAACTTTAAGTCTTACCCTGTCGGCAGTGCGTAACCACATATTTGTGCGGCAGATAGCGCTTAAATCAGCAGTAAAAGTAACTTTGCCATTTTCAACAACCTGTTGTTTATAGCCAAGATCTTTAAGCTCTCTGGCAACCAGCGCTTCGAGCCCGAAAGAACAAGTGGCGATTAAAGTTATGCAGTTCAAAGGGATTCCTCATCTCAAGTTTATTGCCTGGTAGAAAGAGCATAGCAGTAAACAAGAAATTGTGTCAAACTGTAAATCCAATTTATAACAAACTTGTAACAGCATGTAAGTATTATTAATCTAAGGCGAAATATATATACTATAGAAATTATCGTATTAAGCTTTTCGAATAAGTACTCGGAGGAAAGGTTTTAAAGATGAAAACCTTTAAAATAAAGAATAAATTGTTAATAAAAGGTTTGATTTTAGTTATGTCCCTTTTAATCATTGGAGCACCTTTGGCCGCGCTGGCTTTGGAAGTAAATGACGGAGAGGTTGAATATGTTTACCAGTGGAATGGTAATGGTAAAAATTCGCTGGACTGTAGTAAAGCCGGAGAAGGAGATCGCCCTGACGACGGAACAGGTTGGATCCACAGGGTTTTTACTACCAAAGGAAATTCAACTGATGCTGTTCTTACTCTCGGGGGATCGGGAAACGGTTCTTACAGCCCGGGCGAACCTCTGGAGGCGAATGTCTGGCATTTTTACACACCCTACTTTGATGTCTATGAACTAACCGCTTCGATAACCCTGATTGGCGGCGATAAGGGTCCCGGATTAGGTTTGGTAATTTCTGATTACTGCCCCGGGGTTGAGCAGATTATTCCAATGCTAACCATTGTAAAAGAACTGCTTGATATAGAAGGAGTTCTGGTTATTGAAAGCGAGCTGGAATTCGAGTTCGAAATCAGCGGAGGAGTTTTTGGTGAAGGGCAGATTTTCTCCTTCAGCGTAGACGAGCCCAAAGAATTTGGTCTGGATGACGGGCTATCTTTCGGTGTTGAGTATTTGATTGAGGAAGTTGAAAACGAAGCATACCAGTTTATCAGCATCTCACAATCCTCTGTTACCTTATCTGAAGAAAATGACATGATTACAGTCATTATAGTTAACCAGGAAGCAGAAGAGGAAGAAGAAACAGGCAGCATCATTATCGAGAAGCTGGTCAAAGCCGAAGTGGATGCTGAAGAGGTGATTCCTTCGAACAAGGTCTTCTTCTTCAACATCTTTAACCATGAAACCGATGAACTGGTGCATGGAAATGTTGAGCTCGCAGTAATCGACGGAGTCGGCACAGTGACCATCGATAACCTGCCCCTTGGAATCTACCGGGTGGAAGAAGTGGTCAACGGTGGTTACCAGGTCGTACTCGATCCGGAAGACGGGGTAGTTGACCTGACAGCAGAAGAAAATGAAGTAACTCTAGTTGTTGTTAACACGCCGCGGCCGGAACTGGTCATTGAGAAAGTGCTGCTTGACACCGAAGGCGTAGTGGTTGAAAACAGCAATGTTGAGTTTACGGTGATTTTAGATGGCGGGCTCTTTGATGAGCAGGAGATCTTATTCAGCGTAAATGAACCGGCCGTTCTCGATATCAGCGACGGGCTGGAGTTTGACGTGCCCTACACTGTAACCGAAGTGGCCAAGGAGGGTTACATCTTTGTCAGCATCGATCCGGAAGCAGCTTTTACCCTGACCGATGAAGAAAATGAAGTAACCGTAACCGTGGTTAACCAGATGATGTCGCCGCCACCACCGCCACCGGTTGATCCGCCTCAAACACCACCACTGCCGCCGGTTGTTCCTCCACAAACACCTCCACCAGTGGTACCTCCGGTAATTATCTTTGCTCCGCCGGTACCGCCGCAGGTAATAGTGATTCCGCCGGCAGAACCGCAGGTTTCCCCGCCACCACAAGTGGTAGTAATTTCACCTGCTCAGCCACAAGTAGTTGCGCAGGCGCCGCAGAGCGGAGTAGATGAGGAAGATGTTGTAGCCTTCTTTGTCAGTCCTGAGGATCCGCTAACCGAGCCGGAAGAAGTTCTGGTTGTTCAGCCGGCAATGCCGCTATCCACTCCAAGAACAGGGGGAATCTATATAAACATGATCCTGGTCAGCCTCGCCCTTCTTGGCAGCGGGTTCATAATCAGAAAGAAACTAATGAAATAAACAAGAATAACTGTTTAAAAAGAAGGGCCCGGGTTGTTTGAATATCCGGGCCCTTCTTTTATTCATCTAAAATTAATTTAACCAATTATCGACTGGAACTGCTCCGGAACAAAGCCGATTGCCAGTTTCTTCCCATCGCTTAGTAGTGGGCGACGCATGATTTTGGGGTATTGGTTCATCAGATTTGCTGCTTTCTGATCATCAATCCCAGCCAAATCAAGTTTAAGCTCTCTGAATCCGGTGCTCTTGGGGTTTAACAGCTCTTTAACCGTTGTTGAACCGAGAGTTGCCAATTTCCCAAGCTCGGCGGCAGTCAGCGGATTCTCTAAAATATTCCTGTTCTCAAAATCTACCTCTTTTTCCGAAAGCCACGCTTTCGCTTTTCGGCAGGTGTTTCAGGTTGGAAAAC
>CAYGHB010000226.1:0-3336 GCA_964349375.1 uncultured Syntrophomonadaceae bacterium
ATCGGTCAGGCTGTGGCCCAGGAACTATCTTTGCCGGTAGTTACCGGTATGTATAAGGAGAATCCCGGTGTAGAGATTTACCGGAAAGACTTATACATCATTGCCACCGAAGATTCAGCGCGGGGCATGCGAGAAGCAATTCCGGCAATGGTTGCTTTACTAAACAAGCTTGTCGGAGGAGTTCCAATCGGTTCTCCGGAAGAGGAAGGCTATCTGCCACGGGGGATCAGGTTTAATACTTTTGCTGAAAAAAATGGAGCGCAGCGGGCTGTCCAGATGCTGATTGCCAAACTCAGAGGCGAGCCCTTTACTACAGAACTACCGATGCCCGACTTTGACCGCGTTGCGCCCAATGCACCGGTAAACGATATGAGCAAAGCTAAAGTTGCTCTGGTCACTTCCGGTGGGATTGTGCCAAAGGGTAATCCTGATCGTATAGAATCTTCAAGCGCATCAAAGTATGGCAAATACAGCCTGGAAGGTTTAAGTGATCTAACTTCAGATACTCATGAAACAGCTCACGGCGGTTATGATCCTGTCTATGCCAACCAGGACCCGGACAGGGTTTTACCGCTCGATGTAATGCGGGAGATGGTGCAGAAAGGGATCGTCGGCAGTTTACATCCCTATCACTATGCAACGGTTGGCAACGGAACTTCTGTCGCGAATGCCGCAAAATATGGCGCCGCTATTGCAGCCGATTTAAAAGAGGCCGGAGTAGATGCTGTTATTCTGACCTCGACGTGAGGCACCTGTACTCGCTGCGGTGCAGCGATGGTTAAAGAAATTGAAAAAGCAGGCTTACCGGTGGTCCATGTTTGCACGGTTGTGCCAATCTCGCTTACAGTTGGAGCCAACCGCATCGTGCCGGCAGTAGCTATCCCTCATCCCCTGGGCAATCCTGAGCTTCCGCCTGCAGAGGAGAAGGAACTTAGAACATTGTTGGTGGAGAAGGCACTTAGGGCCCTGCAAACTGAAGTTGACGGCCAAACGGTTTTTGAAAATTAGGCTTCAATCTGTGCCGTATATACTGTGGAGATCCAGAGCTATTTGCTTTTAAAAATTGGATGCGAGGAGGCGCTAAAATGCTCGAGATTTATGTAAAAGACGGCTGTCCCTACTGTGAAAAGCAGCTCTCTGTTTTGGATCGAAAAGGGCTTGAATATGTGATCCACGACGTTGGTGTTGATCTGGAAGCCCGTAAAAAAGCTCGCGAAGAATATCAGGCGGACAAAGTGCCGGTTTTAGTTGAAGATGGTGTTGTTAAGAATATCGGATTTGGCGGGGGTGGCTGAAAAATCTGAGACTAAGCCGCCGTGTGCGGCATCAGGGACAGAGTTTGAGCCAATTGGCTTTCTCTGTCCTTTTCTTATTTATAACCTCAAGAAAGGAGGATGCTAAAGAAAGTGAGCGAAGCAAAGAAAACACCATTTTACGAAAAGCATGTGGCCTTAGACGGAAAAATAGTCGACTACAGCGGGTGGCTGCTGCCGGTGCAGTATGCGAAGGGGCTGGTAGAAGAGGTTCACGACACCCGCAAACGGGCGGCCCTGTTCGATGTCTCGCATATGGGAGAATTTATGGTTGAAGGCAAAGACGCCGAAGTATACCTGCAGAAGATGGTGACCAATGACCTTTCAGGGATGAAAGACGGCGCGGTGGTCTACAGCCCTATCTGTTATCCCGACGGCGGGGTGGTAGATGACATCCTGATTTACCGGGTCAGCGCTGAAAGTTATTTCCTGGTGGTGAACGCTGCCAATACGGATAAGGATTATGCCTGGTTTAGGGAAAACTTAAGCGGTTCTGTAAAGTTAGAAAACCTCTCGCCCGATTATGCCCAGCTGGCCCTGCAGGGTCAGAACAGCGAGGTGATCTTGCAGCCGCTGACTGCTGAAGCGCTCTCAAAAATGAAGTATTACCATTTCAGCAGAGATGTTGCTGTGGCCGGGGTTAACTGCCTGGTTTCCAGGACCGGCTACACCGGTGAAGACGGTTTTGAACTTTACTGCCTCAATGGCGATGCCTCAGCACTCTTTGATGCCTTGTGGGAATCAGGCAAAAAGCACGATCTTAACCCGGCCGGCCTGGGCGCCCGTGACGTCTTGCGCCTGGAGGCAGCGATGCCCCTATATGGGCACGAGCTGAGCAAAGAGATTACCCCGCTCAACGCCGGGTTGGGCCGCTTTGTTGCTCTGGAGAAAGCGGTGCCCTTTATCGGACAGGAAGCGCTCAAACATCAGAAACAGCAAGGTTTAAAGCACAGGCTCTATGGCCTCGAAATGCTTGAACGCGGTGTGCCGCGCGAAGGTTACCCGGTGCAGGCTGCCGGCCGCGAAATCGGCTGGGTCAGCAGTGGCTCTTTTTCGCCGACCTTGGATAAGTTTATCGCTATGGCCCTGCTCGATCCACAGGTAGCCGACTGTGTTGAAGCAGTGGAGATTATGATTCGCAACCGCCCCTACCGGGCAAAGTTTACCAAACTACCTTTTTACAGGAGGGAAAAATAATGAAATACAAGGCGATTGACGGTTTAAAGTATACCAAAAAGCATGAATGGGCCCGCCAGGAGGGCGGAATAGCTGTAGTTGGCCTCTGTGATTATGCCCAGGATAAGCTTGGCGAGATTGTCTTTGTCGAACTGCCCGATGTCGGCGCTGCCGTGGAAGCCGGTAAGAGCGCAGCCGTAGTGGAGTCAGTTAAGGCGGTGGCTGATCTATACTCGCCTCTTTCCGGCACAGTTACCGAAATCAACGAGATTCTGCTCGATCAGCCGGAAACTATTAACCAGGATCCCTATGGTGAAGGATGGGTCTTTAAAGTCGAAATCAGCGATGAGGCTGAACTTGGCAGCCTGATGGATATGGCGGCTTACGAAGAATTTACCATAAAGGAGGAGGAGGAATAATTTATGGGTGGCAAGCATTACCTTCCTCTTACCGATGATGATCGGCAGGCGATGCTAAAAGAGATCGGCGCCACCTCGGTGGAAGAATTATTTAAGGATATCCCGCCTGCGGTCAGGTTAAAGGGCGATCTCGACCTGCCTCCGGCGCTCTCAGAAGGGGAGGCCCTTAAGCACTTAAGCGATCTGGCCCGGAAAAACAGGCATTTCCAGAACGCTGTCTCTTTCATGGGCGCAGGGATCTACGATCACTTTATCCCTACGGTGATCAAGCATGTAACCGGGCGCAGCGAATTTTACACCTCTTATACCCCTTACCAGCCGGAAGTCAGCCAGGGAGTGCTGCAGGCGATTTTTGAGTACCAGACCATGATCTGCCAGCTGACCGGGATGGATGTTGCCAACGCTTCGATGTATGACGGCGGCACGGC
>CAYGHB010000227.1:0-3322 GCA_964349375.1 uncultured Syntrophomonadaceae bacterium
GTTGTGGTGATTAAAGTTTTAACCTTGCTTTTTCGCAAATAATCAACATCAGAGCTGGTTACAGTATTGGTGATGATCGTTTTTCCCGGCAACTCTTTTGGCATGTAACGGTGAATAAAGTGGAAATCGCCGGCAATAATTTCATTTTGATCAAAATACTTGGTAAAGCGTGGTTTATTTTCAGTCTGCTTCTCGCCGGTTGGGTAAATCATCGTAAAGGGCAGCTGGCAAACAAGAGGAGCAATCAGCCTCGCAATAACCGCCAGGGTATTAAGAGAAGTTAGCGGAACGGGCAACCCCAGAACGTAGGGAATGTCTCCATAAGTCATGATGGCGCCGGTTTTTTCCAGTGCCTGGGCCATGCCGAGCCGATCCATAGCACTCATGAGCAGGACCTTACGCGGCTCCCGAAAAAGATCCGTGTGCTCGGCGAGATATTCGATCGCCCTCCTTTCAAGGGTATTCTTGAGCCCCGAGCCATCAACAATCGGGGTTTTTCTGGCGGACTTGATAATTCTTTTTGCATCCCTGAAAGTATAGCGCCGATCGACAGCATAAACGTAAATATCCATGCCACCCAAGCCGAAAGCATCCACTTTGCCGTCCAGCTCGGAAATTATTTCAACCATCTTTTTCATGTTGCCGTCGGTGCCGATCCTTTCAATCTTATATTCTTCGCCTTTTAATTCAACAGTTACAACATGATCTCTTGTTGATGAACCTAAGCTGATGCCAACAACATGCTTCAATTTAATTGCTCCCCTTTCCAGTCTGCAATACCTGTTCCAATGTATCCCGCAGATGCTGCGGTTCGATAGTGCGATCTTCGCTTATCGGGGTTGGTCCAAGACTGATGAAAATAATTTGCAGATCAAGCAGCGCTTCAGCCAGGTGGAACCACTTTTCCGAGGTAATCATGATCAGGGTGTCATATTCACGCAGGCGGGTTACGATCTCCAGCATTTTGTTGAAAAAATCAAGCGCCTGCTTATCCTGGACCAGCGCCCAGCGTTCCTGATCGTTAAGCAGCATCGAAAAATCAAGCCCGAAAGCCCTGCAAATCGAAGTCAGTTCGCTGCTGTTAGTCAGGGGAAAGCCGATTACCGCAACCCGCCGGCCTTTCCTGATTTCGCCGATTGACTCCAGCCGGGAAATGAAACTTCGATCAAGGTGCAACCTGGTCGCGATTTCCTGCTGGGAGTGGCTTTTTTCGCGCATCTCAAGGGTTTTTTCTATTTGACGCATGACCTTATTCAGGCTGACCAGCTTTTCACCTATTCTAAAAACCCGCTCGTTTTGCAATCCCAGGCAGCCTCCTGTTTTACAGATGTGCACAATTGTGTGATCAATTGCATTTTAGCACTTATCGATTGAGGATACAATTATTGATTAGCCATTTTCAACAATATTCAAGCCAGCCAAAAGGTCTTTCACTTCAGCCAAAGTCGACGCATGAATTAGTTTTTGACGGGCGGCGGCCGATCCCGGCAAGCCTTTGATATACCAGGAACTGTGACGGCGCATTTCGCGTGCAGCTGCTGATTCTCCTTTGAGCGAAGCAAGCAGTTCAAAATGTTTAACAATCATCGCGGTTATTTCATCCAGTGAAGGTTTTTCCGGTAGTGGCCGTCCCCCAAGCATAGCCATGATTTCTCTGAAGATCCATGGGTTGCCCCTCGCTGCCCGGCCAACCATGATCCCGTCGCAAGAACAGTGATCAATCATGGCCGCTGCTGCCTGCGGCGAATCAACATCGCCGTTGCCAATCACCGGAATTGAAACCAGTTTTTTTACATCTCTGATCGAATCCCAGTCAGCTTTACCGCTGTAACCTTGCTCAACAGTTCTGCCATGGACCGTTATAGCGCTAATACCTGCCTCTTCAGCACGCCTGGCGATCTCCGGCAGGGTGTAGGATTTTTCATCCCACCCCTTACGCAGTTTTACTGTTACCGGACAATTTACAGCGTCAACAACAGCGCTGAATATTTCACTGCAGAGCGCCGGTTGGCGCAACAGCGCTCCTCCTTCAAAGTTGCGGGTAATCTTGCGGGTCGGGCAACCCAGATTAAGATCAATGAAATCAACCCCCAGTTTCTCGATCTTTTCGGCCGCCCGGGCTAAAATAATAGGGTCAGAACCGAAGAGCTGCAATCCAATCGGCCTTTCCGTTTCACTAAAATAAAGCAGGGAGCGATTGCGGTTGTTATCGTGGATTAAGCCTTTAGCACTGATCATTTCGGAATAGAGCAGCTTGCAACCCTGTTCTTTTGCCAGCAGGCGAAAGGCATAATTGGTGACCCCGGCCATTGGCGCCAGGGCTAAACCGGGGCACACTATTAGAGTGCCGATATTTAAAACCAACGGAGGTTCTCCTTCCTTAAAAAGAGCGGGGTGTTTATAACTACTGTCCCGGGGATTTTATATCGCTAATAACATTAATGAAACCTGAGATCGCGATGTATCAGGCACCCAGGCTCAGGTTGCGGGTACGACGCTGTTCCATCATATCCACAAAAGCTTCAAGCCGCGTCTGGACCCCGGCGGAAGCAGTTTGTTCATCAATAAACAAAGTTAAAACCGGAATGCCGTATTCTTTAGTGAGACGAGGCACAATACTTTTGGCTACGATCTCGGGAATACAGGAAAAGGGGGCCAGCTGAACCACACCATCGTAGCCCATTTTAGCATAGCGGATAATGTCCCCTACGCTGTTTTGGCCGTGACCGCCCACTTTTTGACCGAGATAAGGCATGGCCAGCCGCCTGCTTCCCATATCTCCCCTGGTCGATAAAACATCGTGGTGGGTGTAGCCGGCCAGGTAGATACTGCGACGCACTTCAACCCCCATATGGCCCAGCTGCTCTTCGAGATAGAAGTTGGCAAAGGGCTCCAGCTGCACATAGATTTCCCCGATAATCCCCACTTTTAAAGGCGACGGGCGCGCTGGATCAATCGGCACACCATTCATGATTGCCCTGGCTCTTTCTCCGGCGGCCACGATCTCGGCCGTGGATTTTGCCGCCCACATGATCTTCAGAGCCTCTGTAAACGCTTTGGATGTTGAACCTTTTTTTAACTCAAGCGGCCGCAGCTTCTGGGCCGTCATTTCAAGCTCATCGAGGATTACCAGCTTGCCGTAGGCTTTTTTTATCGTGCGCATTACCTTCAGCCAGGAATTATTACCTTTAAGCTTTTTGAGCTGGTAAAAGAAATGCATCGGCTTTTTAAGCGGAGGCCAGAAGAAGATAAAGTCAAAATCGTAGCCGAGATCTTTTAGAATCCTCCCGTGCAACTCTCCGTAAAGACCAGCCCGGCAGGG
>CAYGHB010000228.1:0-3287 GCA_964349375.1 uncultured Syntrophomonadaceae bacterium
CCGGCCCGGTTCAGCAGCTCATTGATATAAAAGATCGATTCGCGGTCGCTGTTTAAAAGCAGCCCGCCAAAGGCGGCGCAGGTTTCGTATTCCGGCTTGTGAGTCTCTTTAAATACCCCTCCCGCAAGGTCATCAATGCGGCAGATACCGCCGCAGCCGACCACACAGGAGTAACAGTTATACTTTTTCGTCTCGCGCTCGATAATCAGATCAGGGTTTAAGTGCCGGTAGCGGGAGCGGCCAAAATCGATCACCGAGCCGCCCCAGTTTTTTATGGGCAGGTCGCCGGAGGTTACCCCTAAACTGTTGCTCATTGGGGTGCCCCATTTTTTCAGGGTCGGCACCAAAATCATCATGCCGTCTAAGGCAATTACTTTCTTCAGCTTGCCCATCAGCATTCCGGCATAAGGCAAAAGCGAGCCTTTAAAAAAGCGGGGCAGCTTAACCTTCTTCACCTTGGCGGCGTATTTTTTGCTCAGCGCCCGCACCGTTTCCCGGTCGGCGCAGCCGATCTTGCCCCCGCCGCTTAAAACGACAGCTTTTAATTTTTTTGACCCCATCACAGCGCCGACACCTGAGCGGGCCGCAATGCGTCCGCGGTCGTTGCAGATGCCGGCAATCAGCGACAGCTTTTCTCCGGCTGGGCCGATTACCGCGACAGCCGGGCTTTTCCGGCCGCGGTGTTTCTCGCTCAGCAGCTCTTCTGTTTCAACCGCATCCAACCCCCATAGATCGGCAGCATTCTCTAAACGGGCCCCGCCTTCCGCGTCAATCACCAGGTAGACCGGTTTTTCTGCTGCCCCTTTAAAGAAGATCCCGTCGTAGCCGCACTGCTTAATTGCCGGCGAAAAGGTGCCGCCGCAGTTGGCGTCGCCCCAGCCGCCCGTTAGCGGAGACTTGCAGACCGCCATCCAGCGGCCGGTCAGCAAACTGCCGGTTCCGGTTAAGAGGCCGCTCATCAGGCCGAGAACGTTATCGGGCCCCAGCGGGTCGGCCCCGGCGGGGATTTCCCGGCTGAGAATATAGGCGCCCAGCCCCACCCCAGAGAGGTATTCTTCGTAGACCTGATCGGGAATTACTCTTTCTTCGAATGAACCGCTGCTTAAATCTACAAACAGAACTTTACCCATGTATCCGCTCATCTGCCTTATTGCTCCTTCTACTATGAAGAATAGTGCTGCATTATCAACCGCCCGAGATCATAGAAAAGAAACTTACCGTATCACCATCTTTTAGTTTCTGCTTTAAACTTGCCTTTTCATAATTAAGCCGGCAGAGGTGAACTGCTCCTGCCGGAAAGGGAACGCGCAGCATTTTTAAGAGATCCCCGAGGGTCGAGCCTTCCTCGATCAGGGCATAGCCCCGTTCATCAAGCTGAGAGCGCTCCAGGTAGGGGGGCAGGTAGACTCTTACCCTGATTGTTTCCTGATCCGACATCGTTCGTAATCACCTTACTCGTCTACTGTTGTCTGTAAATATCAATCTCTGCCACTTAATTATACCTTATCCTTGCTACTTCGGTATAGCTCTTTTTCTTGCCTGCTAAGCCCAATAGGCGTAGAATAGTAACATCTTGCCGCTTTCCGCGCGGCTCAAGACAGGGGCAGTTTTATGACGCAGAATAACACCGCCAGTATGGGTGAAGAAAGCATCGGCAAGCTGCTGGTGCGTTTCTCCGTTCCGGCAACCGTTGGCATGCTGGTGATGGCTACCTATAATATCGTTGACACTATCTTTGTCGGGATGCTGGGCAGCAAAGCCATTGCCGCCCTCTCGGTGGCTTTTCCCTTCCAGATGCTCTTAGGCGCAGTGGCGATCGGCACCGGCGTGGGCGCCGCTTCGCTGATCTCGCGCTCTCTTGGCTCCGGCGATAGCAGCCAGGCGGCCCGGGCTGTGGGCCAGGTGATCGGTCTTTCCCTGATCTTTGGTTTTGTTGTGGCCATCCTCGGCTTTACCTATCTCGGCCCGCTGCTTAAGCTTTTTGGGGCCACCCCTGATATCATCGATCTCACGGGCGAATATGTAGTGGTAATCACCGCAGGCTCGGTGATGTTTTTCCTGATCATGGGGCTAAACAATGTTGTCAGGGCTGTGGGCCATCCCACCCTATCGATGAAAGTGATGATCATTTCGGCGCTGATCAATATCGCCCTGGATCCGATCTTTATCTTTACCCTCGGCATGGGGGTGCGCGGAGCCGCTGTGGCCACGGTGCTGGCCAAGATAGTCGGGGTGGCCATCATGTTGCATTTCTTTCTATCCGGCGGCAGCGAAGTTAAAATAACGCTCACTTGCCTGAAGCCCTGCCTGAAGACGATTCGCAAGATCTACGTGATCGGCTTGCCAGCCATGGTGCTGCAGATTTCCACCAACCTATCGCTGATCATCGCCAATAACATCCTGGCTGCCTACGGTCACCTGCCGATTGCCGCGCTTGGCCTGATCTTCCGCCTCTTCATGTTCGCCCTGATGCCGGTTATCGGCGTTTCACAGGGTTTGATGCCGATCATCGGTTACAATTACGGCGCCGGTAAGATGGAGCGGATTCGCGAGGCCCTGGTCAAGGGCACCCTGATCAGCACGTTAATTGTCAGCTTATTTGGGGTTCTTTACTTTACCTGGCCCTTAGCCTTTTTGGGTATTTTCAGCAAAGAGCAGGAGCTCTTAACCTTGGCCGCCCGGGCCCTCCGGATCATGGTAATCATGTTTCCGGTAATCGGGGCCCAGATTGTCTTCTCCACCTATTTTCAAGCGGCGGGCAGGGGGGTGCCTTCGCTGTTGCTCTCCATTTTGCGGGAAGTACTGCTCTTTATCCCCTTCTTGCTGTTCTTCTCCGCTTACTTCGGCCTCGATGGCGTCTGGTTCTCGCGGCCCACCAGCGACCTGCTCGCCTTTATCTTCACCTTCTACCTGATCACCCGCGAGCTAAAGAAGCACAATCTATCTATTTTTAGTTGATCGTTTAACTCAGCCAGGCGTCTTCATAAATGTGCAGGTGGCCGGGGCTGAGCACCTTAAAAGCCTCCACCAGTTCGGCTCCGCTTTCGGCTGCCAGCGCCTCAGCCCTGGCTTGCAGGATGTTTTTGAGCTGCTCAGCTTTTTCCCCCGCAAACTGGCTGGCATGGCAATCAATGGCCTGCATCTTGAGCGCCCAGGTATCTTCCACGTCAATAAAAGTATTCGGGTAAGCAGTATAATAAAAGGCCACCACCCTAACGGCGTGCGGCTTCAACCCCTGCTCAAGGTCACCGGGATGAAAGCGGGGCATGTTGGCCAGAAAAGCAGCC
>CAYGHB010000229.1:0-3282 GCA_964349375.1 uncultured Syntrophomonadaceae bacterium
TATTTGTGTCTTTCAGTTGAGGGGGAGGGGGATTTTTGGGTCTCTCGGTTGAGAGGGCGTGGCTTAGCTGCGCCCTGTTGTTTTTATGATCATCCGGCAGGGATTAAGCGGCTGTTTGTGGTATTAATGGGCAGACAGACGTTTGGGTTGATCATTAATACCGGCTCGAGACATATAAACCCTATAGCTGAACCGTTTTAAGGGAGTAATCCATGCTGGAAAAATTCGAAGGCACGCTGGACAAGATCAGGTTCTACAACGAAGATAACGGCTACCTGGTCGGCAGTCTGCGCCTGAGCGACGGTAAAACGTTAACGATCATCGGCAACTTCCCGCCCCTGCAGGAAGGTGAAAACCTGCTGGTCAGCGGCAGTTGGCAGGTTCACAACCGCTACGGCAAGCAGCTGGCTGTCGAGCAGTGGGAAAGGCTGATGCCGGCCACCGAGGCCGGACTTAAGCGCTACCTTGCTTCCGGCTTGATCAAGGGCATCGGACCGGTAACGGCGGAAAAAATTGTGGGCCAGTTTGGCCTTAAAACGCTGGAGATCCTTGAACAGGAACCACACCGTTTGCAGGAGATCGAAGGCATCGGCACAGTTAAAGCAGCGGGTATTATAAAAAGCTATAGCCAGTACAAAGACATTCAAAACGTGTTGGTATTTCTGCAGGGCTATGGTGTCGGCATTGGTCAGGCGATGCGCCTCTACCGTCGCTACGGCGCAGACACGGTGCGGCAGGTTAAAGAAAACCCCTACCGGATGGCAGAAGATGTTTTCGGCATCGGTTTTAAGACAGCTGATAAAATTGCCCGCCAGTTTGGTCTTCCCGAAGACGCGCCCGAACGGGTGCAGGCGTCAATTACCTACACCCTAAGCAAGGCAGCCGAGCAGGGCCATGTTTATTTACCCAGCGAAGAACTGTTGGAGAAGGTGCGCGATCTGCTTGATATCACGGGCGAGCGCCTGCAGGAGGAGATCTTCGGGCGGGAGCTGCAGCTGATGGTCGGGCAGAGGCGGATCTTCTGCGAGCCACGGGATGAAGGAGATGCTGTCTATTATGCGCCCTTCTACCAGGCCGAACAGGGCGCAGCCCATCTCTTAAGGAAGATCAGTGAACTGGCGCATCCCTATACCGCCCTTGAGGCCAACCAGGTTCTGGCCCGGGTTAGCCAGGAGAACAAACACTTAAATACGGAACAGCTTCAATCGCTGACCGGGGCACTGGAAAACGGGGTGCTGGTGGTAACCGGCGGCCCCGGAACGGGCAAAACCACCACCATTAAAGCGCTGCTCAGCCTTTTCCGGCTGATGCATCAGAAGGTGCTGCTGGCTGCGCCGACCGGGAGGGCGGCCAAGCGGGTTACCGAAGCCACCGCGGCTGATGCTTTTACCATTCACCGCATGCTTGAGTACAGTTACAGCGAGGGTGAGGGATTCCGCTTTTTACGTAACGAGAAAAATCCGATCGAAGCCCAGGTGGTGATTATTGATGAGGCGTCGATGGTTGATCTACTCCTGATGTACAACCTGCTCAAAGCTTTGCCTGCTGGTTGTCGTCTGATCATGGTCGGCGATGTCGATCAGCTGCCGGCCGTCGGCGCCGGTAATGTCCTGCGTGATCTAATCAATTCCGGTGCTATCGCCTGCATCCGCTTAAACCACATCTTCCGCCAGGCCCGCGAAAGTATGATTATCGTCAATGCCCACCGCGTTAACCAGGGCGATATGCCCTACCTGAATGTTAAGAACAAGGACTTTTTCTTTATTCTAGAAGAGGATGCGGAAGAAGCGGCCGCCAAAGTGGTGCAGCTCTGCCGCGAGCGTCTGCCAAACTTCGGTCCTTTCGATCCCCTCTTGGATATCCAGGTGCTGACCCCGATGCGTAAAACAGCAGCCGGTGTAGACCGTCTGAATCTCCTGCTACAGCAGGCTCTGAATCCGCCTGCCCGCAATAAAATTGAAACTACCAGCAAGGGCACTCTCTTTCGCTTAGGCGACAAGGTAATGCAGATTCGCAACAATTACCAGAAAGAGGTCTATAACGGCGATATTGGAGTTATTACCGCGATCGACCAGGAGGAAGCTGAATTGATTGTTACCTTCAGGGAGCTGCTTCAACCCCGCCCGGTAATCTACGATTTTACCGAGCTGGATGAGCTGGTACTCTCCTATGCCGTCTCGGTGCACAAGAGCCAGGGCAGTGAATACCCGGTGATTATAATGCCCGTTTTAACCCAGCATTACATGCTGCTGCAGCGTAACCTCCTTTATACAGGCATCACGCGGGCCAAGAAACTGGCCGTGCTGGTGGGCAGCAAAAAAGCACTGGCCATTGCTGTGCGCAACAACAAGGCTGAGGATCGCTACAGCCTCTTAGATTTAAGGCTGCAGGATGACAAAAACCGTTAGTGGCTAAAACGGAGATTGAGGAGACGGCGATCCTGAACGGCCAGCCAGGGTTTACAGAAAACTTGCTGCAACTGCTCTTTCCCGAGCGCTGCCTGCTCTGCCGCAGCCTGCTCCCACCGGCCTCTGCCAGACCTTTGTGCCCAAACTGTGACAGTTTATCTTTGCCGGTCGGGGTTGTCTGCCCCCTCTGCGCTACTTTGGGACGTAATAATTCACCTCAATGCGGCTGCCGGCAATCCGGCTTTCCGCTGCAGGGTCTTTTTGCGCTTTCTTTTTACGAAGGACGTTGGCGGACTCTGCTGCACGATCTTAAATACCAGGGCAGACGCGCTCTGGCCCGTCCGCTTGGACGCTGGCTGGCCAGGGAATTGCAGCAACAAGGCAGCTTTAGGCCGCAGCTGGTCGTGCCGGTTCCCCTGCACTGCAAGAGGGAGAGGGAACGCGGGTTTAACCAGAGCGCCCTGCTGGCCCGCCAGGCGGCAAAAGAGCTGCAAATACCATTTTCCGGGTTGCTGGTCAGGAACAGGGAAACCGAATCGCAGACTAAGATTTCCCGCCGGGAAAGATTGCTAAATGTGCAAGGGGCGTTTACCTGCCCTTCTTCAAAATTTGAGACGGGAACCAGGATCCTGCTTATTGATGATATATTTTCAACCGGGGCAACTATGAAAGAGGCGGCAAAATGTCTGCAGCGCCGCGGAGCCTTAATTTACGGGGCTGTCGTAGCTTTTAATCCGCCGCGGCAAAAGAGCTAAAGAAATAATTATGGGGCAGGATATTTTGCTGGACTGGGGAATAATATTTATAGTAAGATATGTTTTATATAAATCAACAGGAGGTCGTTGATCATGAAGATTAATGTGCGCGGCAAGAA
>CAYGHB010000230.1:0-3275 GCA_964349375.1 uncultured Syntrophomonadaceae bacterium
AAAAGCTTTAGAGCAAGGCGAAACGGGCTGTAAAGTGACGCATCAGCTCCGGTTGGTAGATCATTTTCAAGCCCTTGAGCGCTTCTTTTTGCCTGCCGATTTCAATCAGGGTATCGGCAACATAGCGCATGTGGCGATCGCTGTAGACCCGGCGCGGAATGGCCAGCCTGACCAGCTCCTGCTTCGGGTAAACTTCCTGACCGGTAGCCTGATCAATATAACCGAAGGCGCAGGTGCCCAGTTCAATGGCCCTGATTCCGCCGACGCGGTAGAGCTCTACTGCCAGAGTCTGGCCGGGCAGTTTTGATTGGGGTATGTGCGGTAAAAACTTTAATGCATCAATAAATATCCCGTGCCCGCCAACAGGCAGCACGATCGGAATCCCGGCGTCGGTCAAAAGCCGCCCTAAATAGTGAACCTGACCGATCCGATCTTCTAAGTAATTTTCTTCAATTCCTTCGTAAAGACCACGGGCTAAAGCTTCTAAGTCGCGTCCGGCCAGCCCGCCGTAAGTTCTAAAACCTTCGTAGCAGATCTGGATCTGCACCGCTCTTTCATACCAAGCTTCATGATCTTTAAAGGCCAGGAAACCGCCGATATTAACCAGGGCATCCTTCTTTGAGCTCATCGTGCAGCCGTCGGCATAGGAAAACATTTCCCGGGCAATCTCCATAATCGAGTGGCTGCTATATTTAGGATCGCGCTGCTTGGTAAAGAAGCAGTTTTCAGCATAACGGGCTGCATCGAGGAAGAGGGGGCGCTGATATTTTTTTACCAGCTCAGAGGCGGCCCGGATATTATCCATCGCTACAGGCTGTCCACCGTTACTGTTGCAGGTAACGGTGATAATCACCAGCGGAATCTCCTCCGGGGTGCTGTTCTTCAGCATTTCCTCCAGCGATTTCAGGTTAATATTTCCCTTAAAGGGGTGATCGGAAGCTGTGTCTAAGCCTTCATCGATGACCAGGTTTACCGGCAACGCTTTTCGCATCCGTATGTGCCCCTCGGTGGTGTCAAAATGCATATTTCCGAGCACACTCTGTCCTTCGCCGACAAACATGGACATCAATATATTCTCTGCAGCCCGGCCCTGGTGAGTTGGGACGACATACTTATAACCAAAAATATCTTCAAGGGCGCTCTTAAGGTTAAAAAAGTTTTTGCAGCCGGCATATGATTCATCGCCGAGCATTATCCCGGCCCACTGGTTGGCGCTCATTGCCGTAGTGCCGCTGTCGGTTAAAAGATCAATGTAAACATCTTCGGCTTTGATGTTAAAGACATTGTAGCCAGCTTCAACAATTAACTTTTCGCGTGTGTCCCGATCCCTGATTTTAATCGGTTCAATCATTTTAATGCGGTAAGGTTCAGCGTATTGTTCCCTTTCTCTCAATCCAGCAGCCTCCGATCATAATTGGTCTGAAAGTGCCGGCAGGTTACACCGGGAAAAATGGCGCATGCTGCTTTGTCGATAAACTAACAGATCAATAATAACTGAAAGCGGCAGAAAATAAAAGTTGTCTCCCCGCCTTGTTTGATTATTATTGATTGACCGTTGTGCCTCTAAAAGGTTTGTTTAAGTTTAATGTCGAAATATGATAAAAAAGCGCATTGCTAAAAAGGCGGGCTGCTTTATGATCACTCTATTAACAAGAGTCTCAAAATGGTGCTACCGGGTGGCAAGCACGCCGGCAATCTCTGGTTCGATAGCCATATTTATTTTATTTATGCTCTTGGTCCTGCCGAAGATGGCCGGCCGCTTAAGCGAAATGACCGGGGTTGACCGATCGCCCGATACCTCTTTTATCTATAGCGCTGCCGATCTCTATGCCATGGCTGAGGCCTACGGCGCGGAAGGGCGGGCCTACTATATCTACCAGCGTTTTACCTTTGACCTGATCTGGCCCCTGGTCTACCTCCTCTTTTTCGTTGCTCTTATTACCCTGCTTTACCGTCACTTTCCCCCAACCAACAGCGTAAGGCTGGTAAACCTGCTGCCCTTTGCCGGCGTGCTCTTTGATCTGCTCGAGAACAGCGGCGCTGCCTATGTAATGTACCGCTACCCGGAGCCAGCGCCCTTTCTGGCGGCCCTGGTGCCGATCTTTACCTTCTTAAAATGGCTCATGATCGGTTTAAGCAGCCTGGCGATACTGGTTGGGCTGATTATTATACTCGTAAAACGGTTAAAGATAAAAAGTTAGGCCAAGTTCAGATTGCTAATTGATGGTGGTGATTTATTGTGCATTATAAAGAAACAGGGCTAACTGCTCTGCAAAAACAGATTGAAGTGGCCCGCGGCGACCGGGAGGCCGAACTGCTGCTGAAAAATGGCCGGGTGGTAAATGTATTTAGCGGTGAGATAGTTGAAACCAACCTGGCCATTGAAGGCGAGATGATTGCCGCCCTCGGCCGGGAATATACTGCCGGCCGGGAAGTGATTGATCTTAAGGGTCAGTACCTGGTGCCCGGTTTGATCGATGCACACCTACACATCGAAAGCACCCTGCTGCTTCCGGCAGAACTGGCGCGGGTTATAACCCCGCACGGAACCACAACCGTAATTCATGACCCCCACGAAGTGGCCAATGTTTTAGGCCTGGCCGGGGTAGAGCTGATGCTTGAGAACTCGCGCGGCCTGCCCTGTGATTTTATGGCCACCGCTCCCTCCTGTGTGCCGGCAACGACCATGGAGACAGCCGGCAGCGAGCTTAATATTGATGATATCGAGTCGCTGCTGGACCTCCCCCGGGTAGTCGGCCTGGGAGAGATGATGAATTACCCGGGAGTGATTGACGGCGACGAAGCGGTTTTACGTAAAATTGCTGCCGCCCACCGGAGGGGCAAAGTGGTGGATGGCCATGCCCCGGAACTTACCGGAGCAGAACTGCAGGCCTACCTGACTACAGGAATCAGCAGTGACCACGAATGCCTTAGCGCTGCAGAAGCCAAAGAGAAGCTTAGCTGCGGGATGAGAATAATTATCAGGCATGGCTCTGCCTCATCAAGCCTGGCGGAGCTGCTGCCGCTGGTCAATGCCAACAGGGTTGATCTTTTCATGTTCGGCAGCGACGACCGGGAAGCAGCCGATCTGCTCGAAAAAGGGCACCTCGATGACCTGCTGCGTAGCGCAGTTGCGCTGGGTGGCGATCCCCTGCAGCTGATCAGGATCGCTACTTTAAATGCTGCCCGCCATTACCGATTATTTGATCGCGGGGCGCTGGCCCCGGGTTACCGGGCTGATATTGCTGCCTTCGATAACCTGACTGATTTTAAGG
>CAYGHB010000231.1:0-1344 GCA_964349375.1 uncultured Syntrophomonadaceae bacterium
ATAAAAAGAGTAACTACTAAAAGTAAAAAAATTAACCCCTTGATGACGAATCTGTGTTATAATTCATATAAAAGTAATAGGAATAATAGATAAAGTTTAAGAAAGGAGCTGCTCTTAATGGTTAAAGATTTAAGTCGGCAACCGAATCGATTGATCAACGAAAAATCACCGTACCTGCTGCAGCATGCCTATAATCCTGTCGATTGGTACCCCTGGGGGGAAGAGGCATTTAAAAAAGCAAAGGATGAAAACAAACCGCTCTTCCTGAGCATTGGCTATTCAACCTGCCACTGGTGTCATGTAATGGAAAAGGATTCTTTTGAGGATGACAAGGTGGCGGCCTTATTAAACAAACACTATGTGGCTGTTAAAGTTGACCGTGAAGAAAGACCCGATCTCGACCAGCAATATATGGCTGCCTGCCAGGCGCTGACCGGCCAGGGAGGGTGGCCGCTTACTGTCTTTTTGACCCCCGAACTTAAGCCTTTTTATGCCGGCACCTTCTTCCCGAAGGATAACCGCTTTGGAATTAGCGGGATGCTGGAAATCCTGCCGCGTATCAGCGAATACTGGCAGAAGGAAAAAGAAAGGGTCGTGCAAGCCGCCGCTGAATTAACCGGCGCATTGAGCCGTATTGCAGAAGAATCGCGTTCAGGTCAAGCCGAGCTGCCTGAAGATCAGGTCAGGCAGATTTTGAACAAAGCTTACCACCAGCTTAAGCAGAGTTTTGACCGGGAACATGCCGGTTTTGGCAGTGCCCCGAAATTTCCGGCTCCGCACCAGCTGCTGTTTTTACTGCGCTATGGGGCTGGGCAGAAAGATGCAGAAGCTTTCGCGATGGTTGAAAAAACGCTGAAGGCTTTATACCGGGGGGGGATCTTTGACCAGCTGGGTTTTGGAATTCATCGTTATTCGGTTGACAGCAGATGGCTGGTCCCGCATTTTGAAAAGATGCTCTATGATCAGGCGCTTACTTTGCTTGCAGCGGCAGAGGCATATCACCTCACCGGAAATATAGAGGCGAAAGAACTGGCAGCAGCTGTAGCAGAGTACCTGTTTACATATCTGCAGTCGTCCGGCGGCGCTTTCTACGCAGCCGAGGATGCTGATAGTGAAGGAGAGGAGGGCACCTTTTATGTCTGGCGCCTGGCAGAACTAGAGGAGCTCTTTGGCCCTGAGCATGGACAGCTGGTGGCTGAATATTTCGGCGTAGCCGGCGAAGGCAATTTTGAAAAGGATTTGAATGTGCTCAGCCGCCCACATGAAGATCCCGAATTTGCTTCACAAAAAGGTCTTAGTGAGGAAGAACTGCAGAAGATCCTTACGGCAGCCAGGGCAGAAATG
>CAYGHB010000231.1:1444-3264 GCA_964349375.1 uncultured Syntrophomonadaceae bacterium
GAAGGGCTTCCGCCCCTGGAAGCTGAAGCATACGATGGCGCTATCCCCTCAGGGTTTTCGATGGCGGTAATGAACCAGCTGAGGCTGGGCAGGCTCTTGCAGAACGAGGGACTGGTGCAAAGGGGAACAAGACTACTGGCTTCGCAGGGCCGGAATCTTGAAAAGCAACCAACCGCTTATACTTATCTGCTGACAGCTCTTGACTATCTGCTCAATGTCTCAGAAAGCCCTACCTATTGTCTCGCCGGGGGCAACTGCGATTTGGAATAACCTTGCGCACCCCACCCCTGGGGTCGGCAACGTCACCCCGGTAGCGGGGGATGACATGAATGTGAAAGTGAAATACAGTCTGACCGGCCGCTTCACCTACGTTGGCCCCGATGTTGTAGCCATCGGGGCTAAGATCTTCTTGTAAGAGCCGGCGGACCTGTCCGACCAGGCTGCTAATGGCAGCATGCTCTTCGGGGCAGGCATCGAAGTATGTTTCCACATGCCTCTTCGGGATCACCAATGAGTGGCCGTCACTCACCGGGCAGCTATCCTTAAAGGCCAGGGCCAGTTCGTTTTCAGCTGTTACTTCTAATCTATCCCTCCGGCAAAAAATACAATCGCTCACTTTTTGTTTGCCCTCTCTTTTTATTCTGATTTATTTTCTCTACTATGATAACATATAGAAAATAGTACCGGCAGAGGTTGTATTGCTGCTGTGATCGAGATGAAATAGCTCAAAGGAGGATAATTTATGATTGATTTCAGGAACAGCGCTTTTATGTTTACGCTTGGGGCGATTGTTGCGCTTTTTGTAACTGTCCAATCGCTTGTCTTTCTCCGAAAAGCCTGGCTGGAAGGAAGGCGTAAAGGGTTTGACGAAGAAAAAATGCGCCGGGCTGTTATTTCCAGTGCCGTATTCACTCTGGTTCCTTCGCTTTCGATCCTCTTGACCATGCTTACCCTCTCCGGAGCGCTGGGGCTGGCCTTGCCCTGGATCCGTCTCTCCGTAATCGGGGCAGTTACTTACGAACTGCCGGCTGCCGAGGCGGCAGCACAGGCAGCCGGCGCCAGTCTTGCCGGGGCCGGAGTGCCGCTTGATGTTTTTTCCGTGATCGTCTGGGTGATGACCCTGGGGATCATGTCGGGGCCGCTATTTATCATCGCCTACTTTAAAAAACTGCAGGGCCGGGTTAATAAAATCAAAGTTGAAGACAACCGCTGGGGAACGCTCTTGATTTCCGCCATGTTCGTCGGCTTAATCAGCTCCTTTTTAGGTAGCGCCCTGGCCGGAGGATTGGTATCCATCTTAACCCTGCTCTCATCTGCCCTGATTATGGTGATCTGTATTCAACTGGAGCAGAAGGCAGGTATAAAATTATTTAAAGACTTTGCCCTTCCCTTAAGCATGGTTGGGGCGATGGGCCTGGCGATTCTCTTTGCCGGGCTTCTCGGAGGTTAATAATCATGACCAAAATAAATGAAAATAGTTTAAGCTATGAGGTTGCCATCCATCGGATGGGCAGGATTTGGATGTCGCTGGCGCTGCTTGTTATTTTGGCCGTTCCGCTGGCCATATCAGTTTATTTTAACGTTTGGCCGGCAGCGGGGCCACTGCTGGGCGGACTGTTGCCGATCATGATGATTTACGTACCTATCGGCATCATCGAGGTTATCACTTTTTCACCAATGCTGGGCAGTGGGGCCACCTACCTGGCTTTTACCACGGGAAACCTGACTAACCTGAAAGTGCCCTGCGCACTTAATGCCCTGGAGGTTGCCGATATTGAACCCGGTTCTTCAGAGGGCGAGGTCATCTCCACTATCGCGGT
>CAYGHB010000232.1:0-3263 GCA_964349375.1 uncultured Syntrophomonadaceae bacterium
GTCATCATCAGGGCATTGACCTGATGGGTGGGCAGCATAAAGGAGTTAAGAGCCGACACCGCAGCCAGTAAGACCAACGGTCGTGGGTCGAGCCCGCTGATTAGGGCAATATTGATCACCAGCGGAGTCAAAACAACCACTGAGCCTACGTTGGAGATAAAAAGCGAAAGCAGGGTGGCCAGAAGGGAAACAGCAATAAGGAGAATAAATGGATGGCTTCCCTCGAAGAAACGCATAAACAGACCTGCCATGTAGGCTGCGCTGCCGGTTTTTTGCATTGCCACTCCCAGCGGGATCAGGCCGGCCAACAAGAAAACTACTCTCCATTCGATAGCCCGGTAAGTTTCCTGGATGGTAATTACCCTTAGCAATATCAGGGCAACGGCGCCGGTTAAAAAGGAGAGGGCGATCGAGGCTCCGGACATGGCCAGGATGATAGCGCCGAGAAAAGACAAGACGGCGATTTTGGTCTTTGAACGATCTTTTGGATCATCGTTGAAGGCAGTAGTGACGACAAAGTTAGGCCCGCTTTTTAGGCTCTTGATGTGCTCCCAGAGGCCATGCACGATCAAAGTATCACCGGGTAGAAGTTGGTGGTCGGAAAAATCCCCCCGGATTTCGCTCCCCCTGCTGAACAGAATTACCGGCTCAACGGCAAAACGTTTTCGAAAACCATACTGGCGAATCGTCTGGCCGACCAACTCCGAGCGGTGCGGAATAATGACTTCGGCAAAACCGGCCTGCCCGGGGTCGTTAAGGGCAGCAAACCGGTAATCATCTTCTTTCCGGATCAGGTTGTAATGGGTAGTAAATTTAACCATCGATTCTTCGCTGCCTAAAACAGCCAGTTCCTGGCCGGATTGAAAATTACTTTCGCGCCAGGGAGCATATTGCAGCTCCTGGCCCTGGATCAGGCCAAGGATATGCAGGTTATAGCGGTCCCAAACTCCGGATTGCTCGGTGGTCTTGCCGATGATTGAACTTTCAGCTGGTATTTTAAAGAGCCAAATCTGATTTGGAAGGTTTAAAGCTTCAATCAGTTTTTCCTGATCAGAGACAAGCTGTGTCCGTTCTGATCGGTCGGGTAAAATTCTGGAACCGAGAATAAAGAAATATGCAATACCTGAAAATAACAAGGTCAATCCGACCGGAGCTACACTGAAAAGACGGTAAGTTTCCATGCCGGCGCTGCGCAGCAGGTCGTTGACCACAATCAGTGAGCTAGAGCCAACCATGCTGATTGTACCGCCTAAAATGGTGGCAAAACCGATTGGCATCACCAAGGTTGAAGCCGGTATTTTACTTTGTCGTGCAATGTTTTTAATGCCCGGTAGAAACAGGGCAGCAGCGCCAACGTTCTGGATAAAGGCTGATAATATTCCGGATATCAGTGAAATAATCAGGATAATTTTCGTGCGGTTTGCGCCCACTTTGTTTAAGACCAGGGCTGAATAGCGATCCATCAAACCAGTTTTGGCAATGCCGTAACCAAGGATCATTACCGCAATGATAGAAATCACGGCATTGCTAGAAAAACCGGAAAAAGCTTCTTGCGGGGTGATCACCCCGCTCCAACCAAGGGCTAAGAGGCAGAGCAGGGCGGCAATATCAATACGGACAATCTCAAAAATTAGGAAAATTATTGTTGCGCAAAGGATTATTAAGGTTGTGGCAATTACCTGATCCATCTAATGATCACCATTTATTTGGATTGAATTGACTTGTCGGAGCCGCAAAAGACTCCTGACTAAAGCATAAACTTAAGAAAAGCGTAATCAAATTATTTATAAACAATTTTCAAAAACTTAGATTCATAATATCACGTTTCCTTTTTTTAAATCAAGCCGGGTTGAGTCTTTAAGGTTTGCTCATTTTTCTCTACCTTAAATTATTTCAGAGAGGATGCCCTGATAGTTATGGTCCTCTAAATTCAGGGTTACATTTAGGAAAAACTGCCTATATAATCAAGCTATAACCATCCAGAGGAGGCTAACCGATGAACACTATTGAAAAAGCTCTGATGCACGGACTTTTTATCCACCTGCACCATAACATCGATAAGGCTATAGACTTCGGTGTTTTTAAAGATCTAAACGAAAAAGTGGGTCGGGTATCGCCGGGCGCTTTATTGATTGGCCCCGATGCCAACGATGACGCTGCGGTATTTAAAATGCCCGGTGACGATGGTCTGGTAGTAGCCAAGATGGAGAGTCACTGTTCCCCCTGTGTGCCCCGCCCCTACGATAGCGCTGCCACCGGCGCGGGCGGAGCAATGCGCGATGTGGTAGCCATGGGTGGTCGGCCGCTTTTTCTGCTTGACTTCATCGGTACCAGGCCGCTTGATCAGGAAGTGATTGTGGGTCCCTGCGGGTTTTCCGGCAAATGCACCTGTGGCGAATGCGAAATAATGACCAGTGGAGAAAGGGTTAACCTGATCATCAAGGGCATCAGGGATATGTGTGAAACGATGGGTGTTTTCGTAGTTGGTGGAGGGCTATCGACTTCTTTCAGTGATATCGTTCCAGCCGTGGTTGCCGCAGTTATCGGCCGCCTGGTTATCGAAAAACCGCTGACAAAGCCGGCTAAAAATGCCGGAGATCGCCTGATCATGATCGGAAAAACCGGTAATGATGGAAACGACACCCTTTACCGGGCCGGTCTTGTAGATGTGATGCGTCCGGCGGTAGCTCTCTTTGAAGAAGAGCGGACAACGATGGAGGCTGCCCTGGCCGTGATTAAAACCGGCAAGGTCAATGCCTGTTCCGACCTTGGCGCCGCCGGAATCGGCGCAGCTGTCAGTGAGTCGGTCCGCTTTGGCGGACTTGGCGCTGAAGTCGACCTGGCCCTGGCTCCGGTGAACACAGAAGGCCTCACCCCGGAAGAGATTCTGATCTGTGAAACCCAGGCTCGCATGCTTTTCCAGGTTGCCCCGCAGGATGTAGAAACATTATTGGAAGCAGCACGTTCAAAAAGGGTTGGCGCTGTTGAGATCGGCTCAATCAACACCGGCAAGGAAGCGGTTTTCAATTATGGCAACAAGGAGATCGCCCGCATTCCTCACCAGCCACCGGCTGAACTGCTGGTGGAGGGCTAATGAAAAAAATAGCGATTCTCACCAGTGGTGGAGATGCTCCGGGCATGAATGCAGCAGTGCGGGCAGTTGTGCGCATGGGAATTTACTGCGGTTATCAGGTATGCGGCATTCAGCGCGGTTTTTCCGGATTGCTTAACGGCAACCCGGTCATTAATTTTGAACTGGGCTC
>CAYGHB010000233.1:0-3255 GCA_964349375.1 uncultured Syntrophomonadaceae bacterium
ACTGCCTCGCGCATCCCGCACATCAACCAGGGGGAATAAAGGTTATCCAGATTGGGATTTAAAAAAGCCCGCGCTTTTTCGGCATCAGTGATGCCGCGATTAATCAGCAGGCGGGCCAGAGCCGGGGAGATCTCGGCCTCCCGGGCCAGATTCCGAACCTGGTCCTGCTGATCAGCAGGCCAGATCCAGAGCAGATCAATTAAGTTCATCAGCGATCCTCACCGGGCGGCCGGTGAGGCCCTAGATCAGGCATAATGTGCAAATTAATTTACCTCCGTTTACTTGCCCCGCTTTACTTTCCTGAAGTTAACATCCTGCAGGTTAAGCCACAGCGGGCTGGCGACAAATATCGAAGAGTAAGTGCCGACCAGGACCCCGATAATCAGGGCAATAACGAAAACGATCAGATCAACACTGCCGATGAAATAATGGAAACCGATCAGCAAAGCGATCAGAACAAAGAGGGTAGTAAGCGACGTATTGATTGACCGCATCAGGTTCTGGTTAATGCTTTCGTTAACGATCGTGGCATAATCGCTCTTCCGCTTATGTTCGATGTTTTCACGAATCCGGTCGATTATAACAATCGTGTCATTGACGGAATAACCGAAAACAGTAAGGATAGCGGCTACAAAAGGCACGTTGATCTCCATCTGCAGGATCGAAAAGACCCCAACCACAACTAAAACATTATGCAGCAGCGAAGCAATGGTAGCAATGGCAAATTTAAATTCAAAGCGGAACGTGATATAGGCCACCATCAAAACAATGGCCACTGCAAGAGACAGCAGCGCCTGCCGGGTCAACTCCCCGCCAACCACGGCGCCAACACTTTCGATGCGCAGGTCATCCGGATCAAGATTGGGCCAGTGACTCCTGAAGGCATCCATCAGCTCATTGCGCCGGCTCTCCTCGATAATGGGAGCTTTGATGACCAAACCCTCGTCAGCCAGATCTCCATCAAGATCACGTCCCTGGACTACCTGGACTGTTGCCCCTTCAAGCTCTTCAAATTCCGCGAGGACCGATTCTACCTCTTCCATTAAAAAACCTTCACCGAGGTTTAAGTGAAACACGGTGCCCCCGGTAAAATCAATCCCTAAGTTGAGGCCGAAAAAAGCAAGCGAAACCAAGCCGGCAATTACCAGAATTGATGATAAGAGATAAGCCTTACGGCGATTACCGATAAAATCAATCATTATAGTTTCACCCCCACGTAAGCGCCGCTGTGAATGAGTCCGGCCTGGAAAGCAAGGCGCATCAGCAGGCGGGTCAGAACAATTGCCGTGAACATACTGCAGATAATACCGATGAAGAGAGTTACGGCAAAGCCCCTGACCGGGCCACTGGCCAGGCTGAAGAGCACCACGGTAACGATCAGTGTCGTAACATTGGCATCAATAATAGCCCGGAAAGCTGTCTGGAAACCGCTTTCCAGGGCGCTGCGCGGTGTGCGACCCGCCCGCAATTCATCCTTGATCCTCTCAAAGATAATCACGTTAGCATCGACCGCCATGCCGATCGAAAGAATTAAACCGGCAATACCGGGCAGGGTGAGCGTCGTGGGCAGATAGTTCAGGGCCCAGAGCACCAGTGACAGGTAAAAGACCAGGGCTACGCTGGCGATTACGCCCGCCAGCCGGTAATAAATAATCATGTATAAAAAGATAAGAATCAGGCCTACTCCGGCGGCATAGACAGCAACTTCTTCCGTCCGCTGGCCAAGGGTTGGTCCGATCAGGCGCGATTCGAGCTCAACCAATTGAACCGGCAGCGAACCGCTGCGCAGGAGCAGCGCCAGATTAGCTGCTACCTCAATATCAAAGTTGCCCTCGATCACCGCCTGCCCGTCTGTGATAACCGCTCTCACAACCGGGCTTGAAATAATTTCATCATCCAGAACAATAGCAATCGGCTCATTCAAAAACTTAGCCGTCGCATCACCAAACAGTTTGGCCCCCTCTGAATCAAATTCGATTGAGACAAAGGGGTAGGGAGTCATTTCCGGGTTTCTTTCAGTCCTGGCCCTGACTAAATTGGCGCCTGTAACAATTTCAACCCCGTCAGGACCGACAAAGCGCAGGAGCGCCGTTCTGCCGATGATATTACGGGCCTGCTCAACATCATCAATATCGGGCAGTTCAATCCTGATCCGATTATCGCCCTGGGCGGCAATGATCGGCTCGGCCACGCCAAGTTCATCCACTCTCATCCGGATCACCGTGATCGCCCTTTCGATGGCGTCATCATCTAATTCCTGATCTCCGGTTTCAACCGCTTCCAGCAAAACATAAAGCCCTCCGGCAATATCAAGGCCGCGCTTAATCCCGGTTTGCCTGTCCGCTGCGTTCTGAAAAGCCCAGTAAGCGGATGCTATGATCAGCAGGCAGAGCACCAACAGGATAGCCAGGCGGCCAGGTTTTATCGCTGGTTTCATCTTCACACCACTCTCCATTTCCTTCAACAGTTCCAACAGTTCAACTAGGTATATGAACAGCGCAAAGCGGTTCTCAGAAGACTAAACCGCCCTGCGTCACCTTGCCTGCTTAGTTTTTCTTTTAGCCGGTCTGTCTCACAGCTGCTGCCTGCTTAAGAGATTGCTCACCACTTCTTCAAGCAACTGCTGGTCTTTAAGCGCCCGCAGAGAGACAGCACCAACCTTATTGGGCATAACAAAAAAAATCTCGCCGGCAAGGCGTTTTTTATCCTGCCTTAGTTTATCGATTACTGCCTCCGGGGTCAAGTCCCGCGGAACTTTTTTCAGGCCGATCCGCCTAATCAGTTTGCATATCCGGTCGGCATCGCTGCTGCTGATTTCTTTTAAGCTTAAAGCCAGGTCAACTTCCGCCAGCATGCCGCTTAAAACCGCTTCTCCGTGCAGATAATAACGATATCCGGTTGCTGCTTCCAGGGCATGACCGACAGTGTGGCCAAAATTTAAAATCCGCCGGTAATCTTTCTCGTATTCATCTGCCTCTACCACTTTAGCTTTGTTTAGTACTGAAAGGGTTATGGCATCAGTCAGCAGATCCAGGTTGAGGAGAAGCAGCTGCTCGATATTTACTTCCAGCCAGGCAAAAAAATTGTGGTCGCTGATAATCCCGTACTTTATAACTTCGGCCAGTCCCGCTCTCAGCTGGCGCTTCGGCAGGGTTGTTAAAACCTCCAGGTCGATTAGAACCAGCCTGGGTGGGTAGATGGAACCAATCAGGTTCTTGCCGCGGTGATGGTTTACAGCAACCTTACCGCCTACGC
>CAYGHB010000234.1:0-3250 GCA_964349375.1 uncultured Syntrophomonadaceae bacterium
GACGTCTACAAAAGCACTGAACATACCATCATTGATTTTGGCGAGGATGAATTTACCCAGGGGCGCTTGCACCCGATGATCGATCCCACTTTGCGTAACACCAGGATTATCAACGAGGCTAAGGATCCCGAAACAGCTGTCATCGTCCTCGATCTGGTCCTCGGTTACAACGCTCATCCCGACCCTGCCGGTTCAGCCCTGGAGGCGATCAAAGAAGCCCGGCAGATTGCCGAAAAAGATGGTAGGCACCTTATATTTGTAACCTCGGTTTGCGGTACCGACAGCGACCCGCAAAAAAGAAACGAACAGGTGGCGAAGCTTGAGAAAGAAGGGGTCCTGGTCTTCCCAAGCAATGCCGATGCCGTGGCCTTTCTCGCCGCGCTACTTTAAACTACAACGACTAGGAGGGCAAGGACAATGAAAGAGCTTTTTGAAAAAGAGCTGAAAGTAATCAATATGGGCCTCGAAAGCTTTGCCGAGACCCTCAAGGAACGCGAAACACCGGTAATGCACGTGCGCTGGCAGCCGCCCGCTATGGGGAATGAAGACCTGCTCAGCCTGCTTGATAAATTAAAATAAATTCTTTCGGAGGTGTATTTTTAATGAGCAAGATTGATCAGGCAAACCAGGAAGCAGTAAAACGCATGATGCTTTCCAGACCGGTCTGGGTTGATGTGGGAAGGGCAAAAGATGTAATTCCGGGCATGAAAGATAATCTATTTCTGCATGCCGGGCCACCGATCACCTGGGAGCGGATGAGCGGGCCGCTTAAAGGGGCCATCATTGGCGGGTTGATTTACGAAGGTAAGGCTAAGGACCGTGAAGAAGCCGAAAAACTGGCTGCTTCCGGTGCAATCGAGTTTGCTCCCTGCCACCACTACAACACAGTCGGACCGATGGCCGGGGTAACCACCCCGTCGCAGATGGTCTTTATCCTCGAAGACAAGGAATGGGGCGGGTTTACTTATTCAAACATGAACGAAGGCTACGGCAAGGTCCTGCGATACGGAGCTTACGACGAGACGGTCTTAAACCGCCTGATGTGGCTCGATGAAGTCTATGCTTCGGTAATCAAGGAAGCCGTTCACCTGGCTAAGGGGATTGATATTAAATCGATCATTGCCCAGGCCCTGCACATGGGAGACGATGGGCACAACCGCAACCGGGCCACAACATCGCTCTTTATCCGCAGCATTGCTCCCTTTATCGTGGAGACCAAGTGGGGCAAGAAAACCGACTATGATGCGCCTCGCCTTGATCTTACGAACGTATCTGAATACTTTAAGGACCATAAAGCAACCGCGGCCGCAGAAGTGCTAGCCTTTATGCACAGCAACGATCTAACCTCTCTTAACGCCATTATGGCTGGTTGCAAGAGCATGGCCCTGGCCGCTCACGGTGTGGAAAACTCTACTGTTGTTACTACCATGGCTCGCAACGGGACCGACTTCGGAATCAGGGTCAGCAGCACCGGTGACCAGTGGTTTACAGCACCGGCTAACGTGCCCGACGGCCTTTACTTCTCAGGCTTCAGCGCAGCGGATGCCAACCCCGATATCGGCGACAGTGTCATTACCGAAACAGTTGGCATCGGTGGTTTCGCCATGGCGGCAGCTCCGGCAATCGTTAACTTTATCGGTGGCTCACCGGCTGATGCATTTGAAGCAACTAACGAAATGTATGAAATTACCGTTGCTGAAAACAATAACTTCAACATCCCGGCGATGGACTTTAAAGGCACCCCAACGGGCATCGATATCCGCAAAGTAGTTGAAAAGGGTATTGTGCCGCGCATCAACACCGGTATTGCTCACAAAGAGCCCGGTATCGGCCAGGTTGGGGCCGGTATTGTTAAGCCGCCGATGGAGATCTTTATAGCTGCGCTCAAAGAGTTGGCTAAATAAATAATAATTAGTAATATAAACGATAACGGAGGTGAGCCAAGCAAATGCTTTCTTACGACTATGTAAAATGTTCCGATTTAAATCAGGCTTTTGATCTTTTGCAAGCTAACGAGCATGCCTTCCCACTGGCCGGCGGAACCGACCTGATGGTAGGGATGCGCGGCGGCAAATTTGCGCCCCACATGCTGGTTGATATCAAAGGCTTAGAAGAGCTGAAGGTATTAAAAGAAGATGACGCCGGTATTACAATCGGTGCAGCAGTGACCCTTAATCAGATCGCCCTGTTTGAGACGATTGTCAGGCATGCCGCTCCTCTGGCCGAAGGAGCCCACAGTGTGGGCAGCTATCCGATCCGCAACCGGGCTACGCTGGCCGGCAATCTCTGTAACGCCTCACCGGCTGCCGACACCGCAGCGCCGCTGTACAGCCTTGGAGCCGTCATTAAGCTGATTGGTCCGGATCAAGAATACTCAATGCCGATCGAGGAATTTTTCCTCGGCCCCGGAAAAACAGCTCTGCAAAAAGGCGAGCTGGTCCATGCAATTCTGATTCCCAAACCCTACCCGGCCGGAAAAGGTGTCTATCTCAAAGCTTCACGCACCGGTTCGGTTGATCTTTCTACCGTGGGGGTTGCCGTTCAAAACTGGGGCGGCAAGGTGCGCATCGCTGTCGGAGCTGTTGCCCCGACACCGGTCAGGGCACTGGCGGTCGAAAAAGCGATCAACGAAGGGGGCGAAAAAGATTGGGCTAAGGCTGCAAAGCTGGTCCATGATGATATCTCCCCGATTACCGACTTAAGAGGATCAAGAGAATACCGCTACCATATTGCTGAGGTTCTGGTTCGCCGCGGACTTGAACAGACAGTGGGGGTGTGAAAATGACTAAAAAAATAACCATTAATTTTTCCGTTAACGGTGATAGCGAAACCAGGGAAGCAGTTGTCGGTCAGACCCTGCTTAAGTTTATCCGGGAAGAGCTGCATCTGCGAGGTACCAAGGAAGGTTGCGAAATTGGCGAATGTGGAGCCTGCACTGTGCTGCTGGACGGCAAACCGGTTAACAGCTGTCTTGTCCTGGCCGTTGAGCTGGACGGCAAGGAGCTGGTAACAATTGAAGGACTCTCAAAAAACGGGGAACTGGACCGCTTGCAGCAGGCTTTTATTGAAAAGTTTGCTTTTCAGTGCGGCTACTGCACCCCTGGCATGATCATGTCGGCCAAGGCACTCTTGGACCGCAATTCTGACCCCACCGATGTGGATATCAATGTAGCGCTTAGCGGCAACCTCTGTCGCTGCGGCGCCTATCAGGAAATCAGAGAGGCGATTAAAGCCTCTGCGAAAAAATAAG
>CAYGHB010000235.1:0-3248 GCA_964349375.1 uncultured Syntrophomonadaceae bacterium
GCTAAAAAAACTATTACTGATCGTAGCGGTTTTAATAATGGCAGTGGTCCTGGTTAACAGCATGGTAACGGCCCGTACCCCGGCAATTAAGGTAAGCGGTGAGACAGGTGAAACTTTATATGCGCCGCCTGCCTGTTCATGCTGCTCCGATAATGAGGCTGGTTCTGAGATGGATCAACTGCGGCAGCAGGCGCTGGCCTATTACAATGATCAGTTCGAAGAAGAGGCTACCGATGCTGTGGTTGAAGATTATGGCTGCCACCAGGAAATCCTGATCTTTAAGGGTGAAGAGCCGCTGAGGCGTCTGGCCTATGAAAGCGGGGTCTTCAGTGATCTGGGGCCGCTGACAGACAAACAGGGTAACTGACTATGAGTCTATATAAAATAGTTTTACAAAACCTGGCCAGGCGTAAAATCGGCACACTAATGCTGGTTATCGGGCAGGCAGCAGGGATTGCCATTGCGATTGCTCTCTTTATGATTGTCGATGCAGCTCGTCTTGACCTTGGCAACCAGATCGATGAGTTTGGCGCCAACCTGGTTATTGTGCCACGCAGCGAAGGGATGGAGCTCACTTACGGGGGCACCTCAATCTCGCAGGTGTCGTTTGAACTGATGCGCATCACGGAAGCTGATCTGCCGCTGATTAGAGAGATCCCCGATGGTAACAGCATCAATGTTGTCTCGCCCAAGATGGTTTCCACGGCTGAGCTTAACGGCAAACCGGTAATCCTGGTAGGCGTTTTGCCGAACCGGGAGTTTCTGATGAAACCCTGGTTTGAGTTCGCGGCAGTGGATGCTAACCGGCCGGAAGAAGAGGCCAAAGATCCTGTGCACATGGAACTGGAAAGCGACAATCTTCTGATCGGGGCTGCGGTAGCGGAAGCCATGGACCTCGCGGCCGGCGATCTGGTTGATCTAAATGGCGCCGTATTTAAAGTAGCGGCTGTTTTTAATCCGACCGGGTCGACAGAAGACGGCCTGGTTTATGCCCAGCTGCCGGTAGTGCAGGAACTGGTGGGCAAACCGCAGGAGCTTTCGATGATCGAAATATCTGCTTACTGCAATGAGTGCCCGGTGGAAGAGATTGCCGCCCAGCTGACTGCTGCTCTGCCAAACGGCAGGGTTACCGCACTCGGCCAGGCAGCCCTGCTGCGAGGCGAAACTATCGAGCGCTTTGCCCTGATTGCCAACCTGCTGGCGGCCGCAGCACTTGCCGCAGCCATTTTGCTTGTTTTAACCCTGATGACCGGCGCGGTTAGCGAAAGAACCAGGGAGATCGGGATATTCAGGGCGATCGGTTTCAGGCGTTCGCACATTATGCAGATCATTTTGCTCGAGGCCTTTACCGGCGGCTTTGTAGGTGGATTTATCGGGTTTTTGGCGGGCAGCCTGGTTGCCGCAACGGCAGGGTTTTACCTGGCCGGGATCACCGGCACTGCTGCCTGGCAGTGGAACCTGCTGCTGCCCATAGCAAGCGGTTCTGCGCTACTGGCCGCGGCTGCTGCGCTCTACCCGGCCATTAAAGCGGCAAGTTTAGATCCGCTGGAAGCGCTGCGTTTTATTTGATGGAGGAGGTTTTATAGTGGAGAATAACACTTTGGTCAGGGCAGAGCAACTGACAAAAACGTACTATCCAGGCGGTGAACCGGTCGTAGCTTTGCGTGGAGTTTCTTTTAGGATAGGGCGCGGCGAGGCCGTGGCAGTGATGGGCGCTTCAGGTTCCGGAAAAAGCACCCTGCTCAGTATTATTGGCGGTCTTAACCCCCCGGGGAGCGGAAAAATACTGATCGATGATCTTGACCTTTACAGTCTTTCATCTGAGCGCAGGGCTGATTTCAGGCGCGAGTACCTCGGTTTTGTTTTTCAGCAGTTTCAGCTGATTCCCTATTTGACGGCTCTCGAAAACGTGATGCTGCCTTTAACTACAACCGCCTACAGTGGGCGGATCAAAAAGGAGATGGCCGCTGCGGTTTTGGAGCGGGTTGGGGTGATCGATAAAAGCAGGCGCCTGCCGAACGAGCTTTCCGGCGGTGAGCAGGAAAGGGTGGCTATTGCCAGGGCGGTGGTCAATGCCCCGCCCCTGTTGCTGGCCGATGAACCGACCGGCAGCCTTGACAGCCAAACGGCCGGAGAAATAATGGGTCTTTTCAAAGAGCTAAACGATTCGGGTTTAACGATCCTAATGGTGACCCATAATCCGGATAACTGTGTCTATATGGATCGCACGATCACCATGCAGGACGGGATGCTTACCAGCGGAGGCCGTGAAGAGGGTCTTCCGGTAGCAATACCGGCAGGCAGCGATCTCAGACAGGGAGGGCAGTAATGACTCTTTTTCAAATTGCGCTTAATAACCTGCGAAGAAGAAAGAAAAAGGCCTTGCTGGCCCTGGTGGCTCTCACCTTAGGGGCGGCAGCCCTGGTTACTGTTTTCAGCCTGGTGAGCGAGATGGAAAATGAGATTACCCGGCAGCTCGCCGATCTGGGCGCTAATGTCGTTATTGCGGCCGATTCGGGCTCGCTGTCTTTTTCCTACGGCGGCATTATCATCCCGGAGCTGCACTACGATGCGGAAGAGCTGACCGTGGCTGATCTTGAGCTTCTCTACACCCTGCCCGACTGGCCGGCAGTGGTAGCCGTTTCACCAAAGCTGGTCGGGATTGCAGCGGTCAACGGGGTGGATCTGGCTATCGCCGGGGGCAGCCTCGAGGCTGAATATGCGGTGAAGCCCTGGCTGCACCTGCATGTCGAAGAGGAAGAAGGAGCTAAACACGAAGAGGAGAAGTCTGCGGGAATGAGAAGGCCCGATGAAATAGCTCCCGATTTGAGTAACCGTGAGGTGGTCATTGGCAAGATTGCGGCCGAGAGACTGGATATAAAAGAAGATGAGCTGATTGATATTGCCGGAATGGAGTTTCTGGTTGTTGGCATCTTGCATCCCAATGGTGGGTCTGAAGATAACCAGGTTTTTATGAATTACGAAGCGGCCGAGGTACTTTTAAACAAAGCAGGCAAGTTAACTGTTATTGAGCTGGCTGTTGATTTCAGCCAAGTGACGGAAGAGCTAATGCTCGGCCAGCTTGAAACAGCTCTTCCTCATGCCAGGGCAATCAGTGTGCGCCAGGCGGTAATCGGCAGAAATGAACTGGTTGGCACAATATCCCGTTATGGTTTTTCAGCGGCCTTGCTGATTTTCTTCAGCGGCCTTTTTTTAGTTGGCCTGAATATTTACACCGCTGTCCGTGA
>CAYGHB010000236.1:0-3246 GCA_964349375.1 uncultured Syntrophomonadaceae bacterium
AAGCCGGGTCCGGAAAAGTTAAAAGAGCTGGGGCTAGAATTTGCCGTTCCGGTTCTCTGGGAATAGGGGGTAGTTAATAATGACTGCAGAAACACAACGGCCCTGGGTAAAAAGCTATCGCCTTGGTCCATATAAGCTGGCTCACAGCCTTGAGCCTTACCCGGAAGAGCCGCTTTTTTCCCTTCTCGATCAGTCGGCTGCCAGATATCCGGGTTCGACGGCCATTGATTATTTCGGCGAGCGCATCAGCTACCAGGATCTAAAGAACTACGCGGACAGTATGGCTGCTGCCCTGGCCGGTTTTGGGGTTAAAAAGGGCGATAAGGTGGCAACGATTCTTCCGACCTGCCCCCAGTATATTATCGCCAACTTTGGGATTTTAAAAACCGGGGCGACCCATGTGCCCTGCAGCATTTTACACAAGGAACGGGAGCTTGAATTCGAAATCGGCGAATCGGGAGCAGAAACGGTAATTTGTCTGGAAGAGCAACTGGAGAGAGTGCTCAGCGTTAAACCGAAGACAAAGCTGAAGCAGATTATTGTTACCGCGCTTACCGATTACACACCTGCTGAGCAGGAGCAACCGGAAGCAGCAAGCGGCACCTACCGTTTTAAAACTCTGATTGCCACAAACGAACCAAATCCGCCGGCAGTCGAGATTAATCCCCGCGAAGACCTGGCTTACCTCGCTTTTACCGGTGGGGCGACCGGGGTTCCCAAGGGGGTAATGCTTACCCACTATAATCGCTACGCTAACGTATTGCAGTCTATGCCCTGGGCTATGTCCAGCCTGGAAAAATCAATCCGGGGCAAAGCTTCACTCTGCATCGCCGTACCACTGTTTCATTCTTACGGAGATTCAAGCGCTCTTTTCGGTATCTACTGGGGTTTGCGCCTGATCCTGATCCAGGATCCGCGCGACAGCGATTACATCATGAAAATGCTGGTCGAAAACAGGCCCTTTATGGCAGCTCTTGTTCCGACCCAGCTGATGAAATTGCGCGACAAAGATCTGCCGCGGATGCCGATCCAGATTGTTTCAGGCGCTTCCCATCTTCCCGTTGAGGTGCGTGAGGGCATCTCGGAGAAGATCAAGATGCCTGTTTCTGAAGGGTACGGGTTAACGGAGACGAGCCCGACAACCCACCTCGACCTGACCGGTTTTTCAAAGATTACCGGTTTCGCAGCGAAGCAAAAATATAGTATCGGTCTGCCTGTGCCTGATACGGATATTAAACTTATTGATGAGGAAACCGGTGAAATTAGCCCACCAGGAGAACCGGGGCACATGTATATCAAGGGCCCCCAGGTGATGAAAGGCTACTGGCCGAACCCCGGAGATGGCCTGGTCGACGGTTGGCTGCCAACGGGCGATATTGTTAAGATGGATGAAGATGGCTACTTCTACATCGTCGACCGGATCAAGGATATGGCCAACGTTTCAGGCTTTAAGGTCTACACCAGCAGTATTGACGATATCCTGCATCAGCATCCTGCCGTCTCGATGGCGGCGGCGATCGGGGTGCCGGATCCGGAGCGGGAAGGAAGCGAAAGGATCAAGGCTTTCGTCGTCTTGCGCGATGAATATAAAAACAAAGTAACTGAAGGAGAGCTGATCGATTTTTGCCGTGACAAATGTGCCTCTTATGCCGTACCGCGCCAGATGGAGTTCAGGGACAGCCTGCCCTTTACCGTAACGGAAAAGATATTTAAGCGGCAGCTGCGCGAAGAGGAGATCCAGAAGCAGCAACATTAAGATGCTGAGAAATAATTATGGGGGAACAGGCTTGCGGCAGTTCCCCCTTTATCATAATTCGTAAAAAGGCCAGTTTACTGAAGATTCTCAGCCCGAAACAGTAGTGAGGGATTCGCAGATGAAAGTGATTGTTAAGCCCTTTCTTTTCTTGCGTGATATTTTAGATTTTACCGACCGGGAGATCGAACTTCCGGCTGAGGGAGGAAAAACTGTTGGGGAACTCTTAACCATTTTGCGCCGCAAGCATCAGCTGCCTGATCAGGTAGATATTGCCCAGGGGCGTCTTATTATATTTGAAAATAATTTGCCGTTAGGTCTCGTTATTCTGGTAAACGGACGGAATATTGGTAAACTGAGTGGGCTGGATACGATATTAAACGAAGGCGATCAGGTAACCCTATTTCCTCCGGCAGCAGGCGGTTAAACAGGAGTTTACTTGTAATGAAGGCATTGGCGGTAAACATGGCGAAATAAAGACCTCGTGTCAGCTCTGCTCCAACTGGCGCAGTTTACTTCAGACCAAACAGAGTTTTAAGTGAGGTTTACAATGACCGATTCAAAAAAGACGGCCCGGCTTCAGCCCGGTTTTGCTGAAAGCCGGGAATGGTATCGCACCATAGCTGAAGACATACCGGCCCTGATAACCAGGATCTCGCCGGATTACATGATCACCTTTGCAAACTATGCTTACTGTGCTTTTATGGGTGTAAGTGTGGAACAGGTTACCGGAAGCCACTTGTCTAATTTTATTCCTGCAGAGAATCTGCCAATTGTGATCGATCATATGACAGCTTTGAACCCGCTTAAACCGATCGCCAGTCATGAACATACCAATGTTGCTTTTGACGGTTCTGAGCGTTGGATCAAATGGACAAACCGGGCTTTATTTGATGAAGAAGGGGAGCTTATTGAATACCTTTGTATTGGGGAGGACGTTACCGATTATAAACTGGCTTTTCAACGGTTAAAAGACAGCGAGGCCCAGAAAAGTTTAATTATTGAAGCTAGCCCGGATCTGATCATTTGTCATGACATCGAAGGTTACTATCTTGACATCTTAAGCACCAGCGAAGATTTGCTCTTTAAGCCACGGGAGGAACTGCTCGGCCAAAAGATGGGCGATATCCTTCCTGTGGAACTGGCAGAAATGATCGGAAACACTATCCAAAAAGCATTGGAAACAGGCGAACTGCAGACATTGGAGTACACATTAAAAACTCCCAGCGGTTATCACAGCTTTGAATCGCGGATTAAGGCCAGCGGTGAAAACGAGGTAATCTGCTTTATCCGCGATATGACTGAGCAGAAGCGTACAGAAAAAAAATTACGTGAATCGGAACAGCGCTACCGTGGAATTCTGGCTTCCATCGAAGAAGGCTATTACGAGGTTGACCTGACCGGTAAGATCATCTTTTTTAATGACCGGTTGCCCGGGATGGTCGGCTATTCCCGCGAAGAGTTTATGGGGATAAGCTATAAAAAAATGTACA
>CAYGHB010000237.1:0-3238 GCA_964349375.1 uncultured Syntrophomonadaceae bacterium
GGCATCGAAAAATAGAGGCTGCCGATAAGTTATCTACCTAAAAAATATTTACTCTTGGCAAGCGCTATTTATTTGTTATACAATATAACCAAACAGGTTATATAAAAGCATTTTAAAAATAATCATATACCGATATTAAGAAAGGGTGAGCAAAGTGAGCGCTGAAAAAATGGAACAGCAGAAGAAAGTTATCCGGGAAATAATTTTAAGCCTGCACCAGGGGCTGTCGCTGGAGGATGCCAAGGCGAGAATGGAAAAAGAGGTTGGCGAAATCTCTTCCCTCGAGATCGCCGAAGTAGAGCAGTCGCTGATCGACGACGGCATGTCGACTGATGAAATCAAGAAGTTCTGCAATGTCCACGCTCTGCTCTTTGAATCGGCTCTCCAGGAAGATATGGCCGAGGAAGAAAGCGCCGGTCACCCGGTTCGTCTCTTTAAAGACGAAAACCGGGAAATAGAAAAGATAACCGCTAAATTAAAGGAACTGGCTGCGCAGGCGCAGGCGGCTTCCCTGGATCCCGGGCAATTTAAGGCAGCAGTTGGAGAGACCCTGGAACAGCTAAGAGATATCGATCTGCACTACACCAGGAAGGAACAGCTGCTCTTCCCCTATCTTGAGCGTTACGGCTTTATGGGCCCTTCCAAGGTGATGTGGGGCAAGCACAATGAAATCCGGGATTTGCATAAAGCGGCACTGGCCGATCTGGAAAAAGTCGGCGATAAAGCTGCTGCCGAAAAGTATGCCGAAGAACAGCTAAACCTGCTAATCGAAGAGGTAGACGGCATGATCTTTAAGGAGGAGAATATCCTTTTTCCCACCTCCCTTGAAAAACTTCAGACCGATGACTGGATAGACATCCTGAAAGAAAGCGACCAGGTTGGTTACGCCTATATTACACCACCGGCAGAAACCGCCCACCTGGTTGAAGCCCTGAAAAAGGCAGCCGCCGATAAGCCCTCAATCCAGGACGGCAAGATTAAGCTGCCCTCGGGGCTGCTCGCACCGGAGCAGCTGATGCACATGCTCAATGCCCTGCCGTTTGACATTACCTTTGTCGATCATGAAGACACCGTCCGCTATTTTTCTGAGAACAGGGAGCGGATCTTCGTGCGCACCCGCGCTATTGTCGGCCGCAATGTGCAGAACTGCCACCCACCGCAGAGTGTTGACCAGGTGGAAAAAATACTGGCCTCTTTCAAGGACGGCAGCCGCGACAGCGCAGAATTCTGGCTGAACCTGAAGGGTAAGATGATTTACATCATCTTTTATGCTGTTCGCGATGAAAACAGCAAGTATCTCGGCACCCTCGAGGTAGCCCAGGATATAACCGCCCTTCAAAAACTGGAAGGTGAGCGGAGGTTACTCGATGAAGGAACTTGATCTTAAAAAAAGCGTTTATGATTTAACGGAGGAATATCCCGAGCTGATCGATGTCTTGAAGGATCTCGGCTTCGCCGGGTTGGCCTTTCCTGCCGTGCGCAAAACCCTGGGTAAAAAAATGACCCTCCCGGCCGGCTGCGAAAAGCAAAAAATAGAACTGGCCTCAGTGATCGACCAGCTCGAAAGCCTCGGCTATAAGATAAAAACTTAGTCCAACACAGGGGGACGGTTCTTTTGTGTTGTCGATAATCACCCCAAGCCAAAAGCGAAAATAAAATAACAACACAAAAGAACCGTCCCCCTGTGTTGCACCTGTGTTGTGTTGAAAAATTTAGGGTTTCATAACATAATTGAGGAAAAATGCAGTAGAATAGTAGCACTGAATAGGCTTGGGGAGCAGGGGCGATTGAAAACGAAAACTGAAACAGCGGGCAATAATAATCAGCAGGCGACCGGTAAAAGAATTGCCGCCCTGGTTATGGCTGTGGCGGTCTTGCTGCTGATTATAATCTTACCCCTGGATCTGTTTAACCACGACGAAGCGACCGTGCTGCTCAGCAATGAAGGTAAAACAGCGATTGCCATTCTCGCTTTTGTAATTATTATATGGATCACCGAGGCTCTGCCCTTTGCCGTGGCGGCGCTGACCGGCCTGCTGCTGGTGCCGCTCTTCGGCCTGTTGCCCTTTAAAGAAGCCGTAGCTTACGGCTTCGGCAATTCAGTAGTAGTCTTTTTTATCGGGGTGCTGATCCTCTCCGCCGGATTAACCCGCTCCGGGCTGGCAGATCGCCTGACGGCGATCATCATCAGCAGGGTTGGCTTTCAGCCACGGAAACTGGTCTTTATTTTCATGGCTGTCGGCGCATTTCTTTCGATGTGGATTGTCAACATGTCAGTTTCAGCCATCCTGCTGCCCATTGGCTTAAACATTTTGCGCCGCTGCCGTTGTGAACCGCTTAAAAGCAATTTCGGCAGGTCCCTGATGATTGCTGTGGCCTGGGGCCCGGCGATTGGCGGTATTACAACCCCTGTCGGCAACGGGGCCAATATTGTAGCCCTCGGCTATTTGCGCGAACTGGCCGGGGTGCAGATCGACTTTCTACGCTGGATGGTGGTCGGCGTGCCGGCGGCGCTGCTGATCTTACCTCTGGCCTACCTGATTTTGGTGCGTGTTTTCCCGCCGGAAGATCTGGCCGATCAGGATTTTGATGAAGCCGCCCTGCCGGCAGCGATGCCCGCTGTTCAGGCCAGGCTCAAACCGCCTGAAGTTAAAGCGCTGATCATTTTCTGCCTCGCTGTCCTCTTCTGGGTCGGCGATCCGCTGCTGCTACACATAACCGGCATCTCGCTGCCGCTGGAGGCAGTGGCCTTAGGCGCGGCGGTGCTTTTCTTTTTACCGGGTGTAAACCTGCTTGGGTGGAAAGAAGCTGAACAGGATATCGACTGGGGAGCGATTGTTTTAATCGCCGCCGGACTTTCCTTAGGCGCGGTAGTTTACGAAACCGGCGCGGCAGAGTGGCTGGCTTCGATTGCTTTTGCCCCGCTTGGGCAGATGACGATGGCGCTGCGCATCCTACTGGCCGTTTTGGCGGTGGAAATTTTAAAAGTATTCTTCTCCAGCAACACGGTGACCGGGGTGATTCTGGTGCCGCTCGTTATTGCTTCATCGGTCAAAATGGGGCTTGACCCCTGGATGCTGGCCGGACCGGTGGCCATTGCCACTTCACTTGCTTTTCTGCTGGTTACCTCCAGCCCGACCAATGTTATTCCTTATGCTTCCGGTTACTTCTCAATCAGGGATTTTGCCAAAGCCGGAATTCCGCTTACCCTTATTGTTCCCTTCTGCATTACCGCCGC
>CAYGHB010000238.1:0-3195 GCA_964349375.1 uncultured Syntrophomonadaceae bacterium
TTTGGCAGAACAAGCATTCCAGGTTGCAGTGGGTAAAAAAGATTGTTCCCGAACCGCCAGGGCCGACTAACACCTTCTCCTCGCCGTAATGAGGGCTAATACTGCTGATCATCGCGGACAGGGGTGCTTCGCATTTTCCCTTCTCATTTTGAAGACGGTCAACCCCGCAGTTTCGCGGGCAAAGGGTGCATGATTTCATCTTCTCCCGGAGCGCAGCGATCCGCTCTTTTTGCTCTGCGGCCGAGATCTTTAGATATGCCGATTGCCACTTGCTTTGATCAGCCAATCGAAACACTCCCTGCTCGTCAAATCTGCATATACAGTTTAACATTTGCGCCAATATCCTGTAAGCAGAACTTTTTTTAGCACCCGGGAAGGATTGCCGCTTAAGGATCTTGAATTTTTTATTGGCAGCTTTTTAGTTCTGTTGCGAACCGATTTGATCATAAATCTTTTAAGCTTTAATTTAAACAGGGAATCCAGGGAGGTTTAATAAAATGATTAAGCAGATTTCAGTTTTTCTCGAGAATAAATCGGGACGCCTGGTCAGGGTAGCGCAGGTTTTGGGCGATGCCGCTATCAGCATTCGCGGGGTATCAATCGCCGATACTTCTGATTTTGGTATCCTGCGCATGATCGTTGATCAGCCAGATCGGGCAATCGCCGAATTGAAGGCAAAAGGGATTATGGCGACCGTAACCGATGTTATCGCCATTGAAATTGCCGATCAGCCCGGCGGCCTGGCCCAGGTGTTAACCTATCTTGATGCCGCTGCTATCAATATCGAGTATCTTTATTCTTTCATTGAAAAACCGTCCAACAGCGCGATCATCATGATGCGTGTTGAGCGCATAGCAGACGCTCTTCAGGTATTGCAGGACCACAACATTCCGATCGTATCGGGAGAAAGGATCTACGGCTTCTAGTTGTAGTTGGAGGAGTTAAAACTGATGCAGAAAGATACGCAGAAAGATTTTTTAGAGCCGGTTGAGAGGATAGCACAGCAGACTCAGGGCATCAAGCAGGCAGTGCAGCATGCCTATCAAAACAGCCCTTACTACCAAAAGATTTTTGATGAAGCAGGCCTGAAGCCGGAACAAATTAATAGCCCGCATGATTTTAGAAAAGTACCGTTTACCCGGAAAGATGACCTTCGGGGCGCTTATCCTTATGGCATGGCTGCAGTGCCTCTGGAAAAAATATTGCGCATTCACGCCTCTTCCGGCACAACGGGCAAGCCGATCGTGGCCGGTTACACCAGGCAGGATCTTGATGACTGGGCTGCCGCTGTCGCCCGCATTTGCGCCATGGCCGGTGTTAAAGATAGTGACATAGCCCAAATATCTTTCGGTTACGGCCTTTTTACCGGTGGTTTTGGGCTGCACTACGGCCTGGAAAGGCTCGGAGCCACGGTAGTGCCGTTTTCCAGCGGCAACACGGAGCGCCAGTTGGCGCTGATGCAGGACTTCAAGACCAACGTCCTGGTTAGCACCCCTTCCTTTGCCCTTTATATGGCTGAAACGGCCATCGAATTAGGTTATAAGCCGCAAGAATTCGGGTTGAAGATTGGCCTTTTCGGTGGTGAGCCCTGTTCCGATGTGATGCGCGAAGATATTGAGAAACACTGGGAGCTCAAAGCTACTGTCAACTATGGACTGACCGAAGTTGTTGGTCCCGGTATATCCGGCGAATGCGAAGAGCGGGCAGGCATGCACATCCTGGAAGATATTTACTTTCCAGAAATTATTGATCCGTTAAGTGGAGAAGTTTTGCCGGACGGCGCAACTGGCGAATTGGTGCTCACCCCTCTCTACAAAGAGGGGTTCCCGGTTCTCCGTTACCGCACCGGTGACATTACCCGGTTAATTGTTGATCCCTGCCCCTGCGGACGAACAACCCGGCGTATGGACTACATCACCGGGCGTAGCGACGATATGATCATCATCAAAGGTGTAAATATCTTCCCTTCCCAAATCGAAGAGGTACTAGCTGGTTTCAGCGAGGTTTCACCGCATTACCTGCTGATCCTGCACAAACAAAAAGGGTTTATCAAAGATCTCGAGGTACAGATCGAATTGTCACCGGAAGGTTTTTCAGACAGCTTCAGGCAGCTTGAAGCGCTGGAAGGGCGCATCCGTCAGCGCCTCCGCTCAACCCTGTCACTGGCACCGCGCCTTAAGCTGATGGAGCCTAAGTCGCTGGAGAGAACAACCGGAAAGGCAAAAAGAATTACGATCAAAGAGCTGGAGTAATGAACACGTCAAGAAAAAACGTGACAAGGGGACGGGGACTTTGACACACTTTTAGTTAATAATTATTGAGATTTTTTGGATGCAAAAAGTGTGTCAAAGTCCCCGTCCCCTTGTCACGGAAAGTGAGGAGTTTGAATGGATATGAGCAGTAAAAGAGTAATTATGACTGGTAACGAGGCTATTGCTCTCGGAGCTTATGAGGGGGGCGTAAGTGTCGGCGCTGCTTACCCGGGCACGCCAAGCACTGAAATTTTGGAGAATTTAAGCCGCTACCCGGGGATCGACTGCAATTGGTCGGCCAATGAAAAAACCGCCCTTGAGGAAGCAATTGGCGCCTCCATAGAAGGAGCCAGGGTTTTGGCGGCAATGAAGCATGTCGGGGTGAACGTAGCGGCCGATCCGCTGATGACTCTTTCCTATACGGGCGTTGGTGGTGGCCTGGTGCTTGTTTCCGCCGATGACCCGGGCATGCACAGTTCTCAAAATGAGCAGGATAATCGTCATTATGCCCGTTTCGCCAAAATTCCCCTGCTTGAGCCGTCAGACAGCGAGGAAGCGCGTGACTATGTAGTGGCGGCACTTGAAATCAGCGAGCGTTTCGACACCCCGGTGATGCTGCGCACCACCACCCGTATATCGCACTCCCGCGGCACATTGGAGCTGGGCGAAAGGCAGGAGCATAAAGCGGCAGGTTTTACGAAAAACCCAGCCAAATATGTGATGCTGCCCGGGTTTGCCCGCCTGCGCCACCCGATCGTGGAAGAACGGCTGATTGCCCTGCGCGAAGAAGCGGAAATAAGCCCGCTGAACCGTATCGAACCGGGTTCGCCTGATCTGGGGGTGCTCTGCAGCGGGGTTGTTTACCAGTATGCGAAAGAAGCGCTGCCTGACGCCACATTTTTGAAGCTGGGCTTCAGCCACCCGCTGCCAACCGGGTTGGTCA
>CAYGHB010000239.1:0-3191 GCA_964349375.1 uncultured Syntrophomonadaceae bacterium
TGAAGAAGTAATTAGCCATAAACTTAACAATCAGGGCAATGTTAACATGCACCGTACCCTCCAGTTTCGGCAGGGCTCGGATATCGCGGGCAGCCATTTCGAAGTAGGTATCCCGCTCAAAACCCTTGGCGGCGATAACGTCCCAGAGCAGATTGATTACCTCTTCACCCTGGGTGGTGACCTTCATTTTAACGGTCGGGTTGTAAAGCAGGTAGCGCCGGTCTTCAGCAGAGGCCGTGCGCATGTAATCCGAGGTGCGCAGGGCAAAAAGCTTCATCGCCGTCAGGCGGGAGTAGGCATCGACAAACATCTGCTTGACATGGGGAAAATCGGTAACCTTCATCCCGTACAAAGTGCGGTTCGCCGCGTGGTTTAAGGCTTCGTAAAAAGCGTGGGTGCAAATTCCGATTGAAGCCCAGCCCAGGTTGTATTTGCCAACATTAACCGTATTAAGGGCACTATCCCAGGCTTCCTGGCCGCGGGATAGAATCTCGTTTTCGCTGATCGGGTAGTCGTGTAAGATAAAATCGGCAACATAGGACTGCGAGTTGACTACGTTTTTAACCAGCTCGTAATTTTTATGGCTGTAATTGGCGACAAAGAAAACGTAATCATCGCTGCCGGCAAATTTTCCGAAAGTAGAAACCATCTCGGCTATGTTGCCGTTACCGATGTAGTATTTCTCGCCGTTAGCCAGGTAGGTGCCGTCAGACTGAGGCGTCAGGGTCATTTCGGTGGAGTATACATCAGCGCCGTGGGCTCGCTCGGAAAGACCGAAAGCAAAAACCTGGCCATCCTTAAGGAGGCGGGCAGCCCGCTCTTTTTGGGCTTCGTTACGGCCCATCCAGATCGGCCCGAGGCCTAAGATCGATACCTGCCAGGTATACCAGTAGTGTAAGCCGTAGAAACCTAAGATTTCGTTAAATTCGCAGTTACGCCAAGTATCCCAGCGACATCCTTCTTCCCCGTATTTTTCAGGAGTTAAGAGCGTATAGAAGATTTCATTATCCTTGATAAACTTTAAAAAATCCTCGTACCAAACCCGGTTGCGGTCGTCTTCTTTCAGCTTCTCCTTGCCCTTCCGTTCGAAGAAGTCAATCGTCTTCACCATTATTTCGCGAGACTTTTCATCCTTATAACTGCGGTTGTGCTGCTTAGGGTTTAACAGAATCACCTGATCATCCTCCAGTTTCTTTTAATGTTGTTTAAGCTGCTCAAGGTGTGATTAGAATTTATCAACCTTTACTCTTTAAGAGGATTCGCCGCAGCAGAAAAGAAACCCTTCCGGCCCAAAAGTTTATGAGTCTATTTTTCCGGAAACAATCGAAGGGACGATCCTGTAAACCCCCGTTGAGTTGATGCGGTTAGGGCTGATTGCTCCTTCCGCCATCTGCGCCGTGGCATACTTAGCGGTGATTAAGCGTAATATTTTTTCTTTTTCTGCGCTGCTCACTACTTCCTCGACTGCACCCTCAACAATCACACTGCGGTAGCTGTAATTATGACTGCAGGGGTTATCGCCGCTAATAAGTCCGCCTGCTTCCCCGGTTTGAAAACAGGCTTTAGGGTTTGCCCTGATATAGTCAATTTTTCGCCCCTGCAATGCGCAGTGAAAATAAATCGAGCCCTTTTCGTATATAAAGTTTAGCGGAACCACATATGGCTGACCTTCCTTTGCCAGGGCCAGGTAACCGATCTGAGCTTCCATCAAAAGAGCATCAATTTCGACTTCTGATAACCTGCTTTTATCTTCTTCCATCTTCATCCCCCGATCTGTTTAGTTACAAATAATCAATCTTCTGTTAGCTGCAAACATTTTAAAGCAGACTGCACTGTTTCCACGCCTCTAACAGAGGGAATATCAAGATAGCTGGTCAGTTCATCTAAAAGCAAAACTTTAGCCTCTGATAAAAAAGGTTTGCAAATGAAACCTTAATTCTTTCTCCTCCGCATAACACTCCCACTTGCTTAAAAACATCATCCCCGCCGATCAGCAACCGGGACAGAATTACACGGGGTTCGGATTGAGTCACTGTACTGCCGCCAAGCACATTTTCCAGCACAGCCCGGTTGTAGTCTATATTTTTTAAATCCTGGCAGAAATAGCCGATCCTGGCTTTTGCCACTACTTAAATCTGCCCGGATTTTCCGTTGATAATCAGGTTAAGTAGTGTTGTTTTCCCAAGTTAGCGCTCCTTGCGACTAATGTCTTTTTATAGGTGAGGAATCGATACCCCCGACCTCAAATAAACTCGGAATAATTTCTGCCACCATAGACCACCCTAACGACAAAAACCGTTTCATCCTCTTCGTTAATGCGATATAAAATGAGGTAGTTCTTAATCACGATTTTCCTGTATCCACCATTACGAAGTTTGTAATCATTACATAAACTATACATCGAAGGCTTTTCTATAATATTTTGATAGCTCTTCTCTATGTCATCGAGAAAAGCTGATGCCGCACTGGAATTATTAAGCTCAGACAAAATGTAAAGAACAATATCTTCTATGTCCTCAGTTGCTTCTTTAGAAACAACAAGCTTATAGATCATATTTTTTTCTCGTTTGCCTGAGCGATTCAAAACCCTCTGACACATCACCCTTGCTTACAGATTGCTCTGCCACGCCAACTTTCCTGTAGATGTCATTCATCAACATAATTTTTTCGTATGCATCCATACTCATTATTACCATTTCACCGTATCCGTTTTTTGTGATAAATACTGGCTCATTGGTTTCCCGGCACAACTCAGAAAGTTCACTGGTTTTTTTTAAATCCCTAATTGGAATTATTCGTGGCATTAACTTGAACCTCCTCTGCTATATGGCCTAATTATACCATAACTATGCCCTAAATTTCATGAAGATATTACTGAGACACCGAGGAACTACTTTTCATCCAGCTAAAGGCCTGTCAGAATTTGATAAACATAATGTAGAACTGCCTCTTTACAGAACGGAATTACCTATTAATATCAGAGTATTGTAATCAGCCGTCAGCTGCTACCACCCAACCAGAATAACTCTAATTAAGTTTTCAGTGCAATAAAGAGGGCAGGAAGGTTGCCAGCTGCGGAAAGCTGATCAGGAGCGCGAGGCAAACTATAATGGCGATCAAAAATGGCCATACTCCCTTAAAGATCAGCTCCAGGGGCACTGTTTTAGCCACTCCTTTAACGATATAAACAT
>CAYGHB010000240.1:0-3190 GCA_964349375.1 uncultured Syntrophomonadaceae bacterium
CGGTTTTCAAAGAACAAATATATCTGGTTTGATTAGGCGATGCCTGAGCAGTTACAAACATTGTTTATTTGATCGTTTTCCGAAACCGGTTTCACAAAAAACATTCGCCTTTAAACAGTGGAATTCCTGCAACCTTTGGCAAGCTTTTTGTAAAATATTTAAGAAGAGTTAGCACTAAAACCATTTTTTTTACCGTACTGCAGGAATACCGTGGTTGCGAAGAGAATGATTAAATATTAGTATCCTGTAATCGATTACACTTCCTAGGGCAGAATGTTTAAGCAATGTTCCGAAGGATGAAAGCTGGAGAACGCTCCTTTGCCTGGTAAAGGGTTTTAACGCCAGGGAATGATTTGGAAGGCCTTATGATCGGTTGCCGGACCGCTTATTTGAACCGATTCCGAAGGGACCATCCAACGGAAAAGCAATCAAATAGAGTGAATCTGAAAAAGCACTGAGTCTCTACTATACAAATGGCAGGTTTCGATCCCGTAACAGCCATACCCACAGAGGCAAAATTTTATGAGTTAAACCTACCCTGGGTATTGGAAAAACAAAATAGTTTTCCATGAAAATACTTTTAACTTATTACTTTTTATGATACTTTTACTAGCAGTGCCGTCATATTAAATATTCACCGGAGGAAGGTAAATCTATGGCGACGATTCAGGATATAGCTGATAGAGCAGCTGTATCAAAGGCTACCGTTTCAAGAGTTCTTAACAACTACCAATATATCAACAAAGAAACACGGGAACGTGTTCAAAAAGCGATTGAAGAGTTGAATTACGCTCCGAGTAACCTTGCGCGGGGCATGCGGCTTAAAAGAACACAAACCATCGGACTGCTTGTGGCCGATATTTCAAACCCTTTTTACTCCGAGATCGCCAAAGCGGTGATTAACCTTGCCAACAGTTACGGATATGCCGTCATTTTGGGCACCACTGATTACAACATGAAAAACCAGGCGGACTTTATAAGTATCTTGAAGCAGCACCAGGTTGACGGCTTTATATTCGCCTCTGTGTTCCTGAAGGACGCCCCTGCAAAACAACTAATATCCTCCGGAATGCCCACGGTTCTGTTGAATCGGCGCTTCTCACAAAACCGCAATGTGAACTATGTAGTACTGGATAATCAATCCGGGACATATATGGCTGTTGAGCACCTGGTGAAACTGGGTCACCAGCGGATTGGTTTTATCAGAGGTCATAACTCTTTTTCAACCAGCAGAGAGCGCTTCCAGGGATACATGAACGCAGTGAAAGAGTATAACCTGAACTTTGACGACAGCCTCATTCAATCAGGAGATTTTAATGAAAAACAAGCTTATCAAGCCACCCTGAACTTGATCGGCCTGCCTTCTCCCCCTTCAGCCATATTAGCCGCTAACGACTTGATGGCATTTAGCGCCATGGAAGCGATTAGCGCCGAGGGATTGCGCATACCGAACGATATTGCTTTGGTCGGGTTCGACGATGTAGAAATGGCCCATAACTCTTTCATACAGCTAACAACAGTGACCCAAAATAAGCACACCATGGCGGAGATTGCCACGCGAACCTTGATCCAGATAATCGAAGGCGGACAGGTACAGGTACCGGTTCAGGTCATGCTGAAACCTCAACTGATCGTGCGCAGGACATGCGGTGCCCGCTCGAAAGAAACAGGGATATAAGGCCCGGCCAGATGCCCAAAGCAATCCGCGTCATACGTAAATGCAATTTGAGGGCCACCGACCTGACAGAAGCTGTAACTTTCCAGGTTCCTGAGGCGGCCAGTCTTTTAACAATCATCGAGCCTGGATCAAAGCCAAGTTGTAGTGACAGTGGTTAAAAGCAAGCTCCTGCAGCTTAACACCCCGTTGGAGGATAACAGCGAAGTAATGCTGTTTGAGGTCTTCACTGGAGGGTAAATCGGGACCTCAATAATTAGCAAAGCGGTGAGATGCATCAATGACCGTACCTATGCCAGGCATGATGAAAGCCGCAGTTTATGAAGGACCCTACCAGATAAAAGTCAAGAAGGTTGACATCCCGGTACCAAAAAAGGGAGAAGCACTGATCAGGATAAAGTATGCGGGTATATGCGGTAGTGATATTCATGTATACCGCGGCCACCACCCCCGCCGTAAATCCAACACAATTCTCAGCCACGAATTTGTTGGTGAGATTGCCGCTATGCACAACGAGGAAACAAGTACGCTAAAAATCGGAGACAGGGTTGCCGTGGAACCCACCCTTTACTGTGCTTGTTGCAAACCTTGCCGGTCCGGCAGCTACAATGTATGTGAAACCGTTGGTATTTACGGCATTGACAAGGATGGCGGCATGGCCGAGTATATCGCCGTGCCCCTGCACACCCTTTACCCCATTCCCGGGGAACTTAACCTGGCTCATGCTGCTCTTATAGAACCTCTGGCGGTGGCGCTACACGCGGTCAGGAAATCACGGGTCCAAGTGGGCTGCCAGACCTTAGTACTGGGGGGCGGCCCCATCGGTTCTTTGGTCGCCGCCGTTTGCCGTGTCGCAGGAGCCTCATATGTTGCCGTCAGTGAGGTAAACCCTTACCGTCTGTCCGTGTTGAACGAGATGGGTGTTATCGCTGTAGATCCCGCGGAAGCTGATCTAAAAGAATTTGTCCTGGATGGTACAGGCGGCCAGGGGTTGGATGTAGTCTTTGAAGCTGCCGGGGTAGAAAAAACGTTAGAACAGGCATCCTCCCTGGTAAACAGGCAGGGACAAATTATGATCGTCACAACTGCCAGTAAAATAACAGCATTTGACCTGCAGACTGTGTGTTACAGTGAGCTTAATGTTGTCGGCTGCCGCACATATACCTCCGGGGATTTCAAGGCAGCAATTGCCCTCCTGAGCAGTCATCAAATTCATGTGGAACCCTTGATCAGTAAGGTTTATCCCCTGGAAGAGGCCAGCCGGGCCATGAAGCATGCTGACGAAGGGCGGGAGGCAATGAAAATCCTGGTCCGTCCGTAATCTTTTACCTCAAAGGTTCTTTTAAATTCTTTATCGTATTTTTAAAGCGATGCAGTACCCCTTGATCTTTCCAGCTGATAGTTCCGTAGTCATCGATTTTGAAGTCTTTAAAACCGGTCAACCGGTAGAGCAGTCCGCCGACAAGGGATTGTACCGGTTTATAGCGCCTGGGTCAATATCGTCTGCATTTCGTC
>CAYGHB010000241.1:0-3177 GCA_964349375.1 uncultured Syntrophomonadaceae bacterium
TGGGCTGAAGCTGTGGCTTTAGTGCGAAAAATTCCCGTTGCCTCCACGACCAGGTCAACCCCGGCCTCTTTCCAGGGAATCTTCGCCGGTTCGCGCTCCGAGGTAACCCGGATTCTCTCACCATTGATGATGAAGCCTTCGTCATCGCCCTTAATCTCAGCGTCGAGAACGCCAAAGGTGGAATCATACTTTAGCAGATGAGCCAGGGTAACATTGCTGGCCAGGTCGTTGACCGCCACTATCTTAACCTGGTTCTGCTTCATTGAGGCCCTCATCGTTAGCCTGCCGACGCGGCCGAAACCGTTTATCCCAATTCTTAACATTTTAATATGCCCCCCTTATACAGTGTAATCTTGCTTAACAGTATATCATATTAGACTTTGTTGATAAAGATCGGGTTTGAGTAAATCCAGGGGCGGGGACGGCCAAGAAACGGTTTAATAAAAACTTCCAGGCGGTAGATTCCAGGCTGCTGCACCGGAAAAGAGAGACTGCTGCCGCTGCCGGTGTGAATCACCTGACCATCTCTCACCAGCCTAAAGAGGGCGCTCTTTACCGGAACTGTGGCCGCAAGGGTTAGGCCCGGGGTGAAAACGGGCGCAGAACCCATAAGGTAAAGTTTTTCACCAGAGACAGCACAGAAGTTGAATCCATTGCCTTTGGCCAGGCTGTCGAAGGAGATATAAGTGCGGCCCTCCTTTATGGCTTTTAAGATCTGGACTTTTGCTGCCTGGAATTCTTCTGCCAGCTCTTCTTCCAAGAGCAGGTAGGTGTTAATCGTGCTAAAGATATACTTATAACTGAAGATCTGCAGTGGCAGAAATCCTAAACGATAAATAAAAGCATGGGCATCACTGCCGCCAAAGCCGACAACCCGGTGCCCGGAGACGTTGTAGCAATCCCAGAGGGCCAGAAGTTCGGGGGGCGCGCCCTTCATAGCCGCTTTGCGGTTAAAGAAAAAATAATAGATCGTCCGCAGCAAAGAGGGGTGCAGGCCGCGCCAGTGCGAAGAGTAGTTCCAGATCTCAAGTCCGGTAAAACCGAAAACCGGCCAGTGCTTCCAGGGATAGGCCTGGCCTTTTTCCAGGTAGGGAGAACCTTTCTCAAAAGGGTGGGCAATAAAGCCAAGCCCGCCGGCAGTGCGCACAGCATCAATCACCTTTTGCGGGTTTTCGGGATCGGAAGCAGGGGGCTCTGTCAGGCCGAAGGCCAGGTAGTGGCTGTGCGGCCGGTTGATCTCGATGCCGACCAGGGTAACCACTTTACTGTGCAGTCCCTCTTCAGCAAGACCCTCAAGGGTTTCGTGATCAGTAATGATCACAAAGCTTAAACCGGCCCGCGCTGCATGTGAGGCTATCTGCTTGATGCTGCCGCTGCCGTCGGAATAGTTGCTGTGGATATGAATATTACCGGGGTAGGTATAAAGAGCCATAATGGCTTAAGCGCTGCCCTTCCGCTTGGTTTAAAACAGAACTTCTTTAGTGACAAAACTGACGACAACAGGGCTGCCCAAAACTTTTGAAGACAGCCCCAAATGATTATTCCGACCGCCAGAGGGAGCTCTTCTGCAGAAATTAGCCTGCTAAGGTGTTAATGATAGTCATCAGAAATACCATGGCCAGCAGGGCAACGGATTCAATAACACCAAGAACCAGAACGTAGTTGGTAAAGCCTTTGCCCGTCTCTCCAAAGGCATCAACCGCGCCGGCACCAGCCACACCCTGTGCATATGCAGAAGCACCAATAGCCATTCCGCCGAAAATTCCGATCCCGAGGATTACGCCACTCTCTAATAGATGAGCCGATGCTACAATTGTATTCATTAGAATCAGACCGTAAAAAGTCTGGGAAAGCGGAAACCCAGTAAAAGCCAACAGCATGAACGAAGCTGGCTTGTTTTGCATGAAAGCCCTTTTCCATGCTCCAATAACGGCCTGCCCGGCCGCACCGATACCCAGTGCGGAACCAACAGCAGAGATAGCAAGTGCTGCACCGATTCCCATTAATCCGTACTCAACCATTTTATCAGGCTCCTTTTTTAGTAATGCAGTTTATTTCGGTATATTATCCCGATACTATATAAAGATTAAAGTCCTAACTGTCTTGCCAAAGTGGAGATGATTGCCGGTTAAACCACATCTCTACGAAATCTGAACGGATCATATTCCTGGCCGGACCACTGTATACCCAGCCGGCCCGAGAACTCCAGCATTTTCAGCCGGATTCCGTGCACCAGTACTCCTAAGCTGCAGAGCACGAAGTTAAAGGTATGCCCGATTAACAGGATTAGCACCCCAAAAATGAACGTATTACCGGATAAAAGGTCTCCGGCCATGTTATTGAATGCTTTCGCTATTTCGGCTCCCGCCAGACCCATGGCAAAAAGCCTTACATAAGATATGATATCGCCGAAGGCCGATATAGATCCCAGAATTGTGCTCGGCAGATTTCCAAAACCGACAAGCAGCCCTTTAAAAAATTTACCTCTTGGTTTTTGTGAACCAAAGAGAATGACCAGTACTAAACCAGCAAAAATGATATTGAAGCTGATGCTCGTAATGAGACCACCTGCACCAAGCGCCTGGTCAAGATTAAATCTCGCCACCATGTCGAGCACCAGGTAGAAAAGCCCAAAGTTAATGAACATCCATCCTACCTGGCCCAGGGCCTGCAGAGAGTGTTGGGCCAGAGCGCGCAAAAAATTCCAAACCTGCGCAATGGTAAGGTGGAATATGGCGATGATGAAACACAAAAGCATGATCACATCCTGGCCTTTCAAATCTTTATAAAAATCACCGGCGGGAGTATAGAAACTGAAGCCCTCCGTAAGCTGGCGAATAATTAGTTTTTCCAAAACAGTGCCTTTGATCAGTTCCGGACTGCCAAACCAGGAACCGGTCACGCTCCCCCATATGACGGTGGCCAAGCCAAGAATGGTGAATAACACCACTGCCAGCGGCGGTTTCTCTTTTTTGGATTTGCTATAGTAAATCAACATGCTGAGTCCTGCCAGGAAAAAGATACTTCCATAGGCGGCATCCCCGATAATCATGGCAAAAAAGACGGTGAAAAAGCAAAGAAATACCAGGCTAATATCCAGTTCTTTGTAGCCGGGTACCGTGCCCATAAACTTAAATACAGGTTCAACAATCTGCAACCACCTGGGATTACGGATCA
>CAYGHB010000242.1:0-3168 GCA_964349375.1 uncultured Syntrophomonadaceae bacterium
TAAACAGAGATTAACCCTGCTTACTCTTTTGTTATTAATACTGGTAGTGGTATTAGGTTTTGGCAGCGTAACTTACGCAAGCCAGGTTAATACTGTAAAGATGGAGCACGGCGGGTTCGAGCGCACCTTTGATTATTACGTTCCACCTTCCTATGACGGTTCAGAAGCGATCCCGGTAGTGTTCTCCTTTCACGGGCTTGGCAGGGATCCCGCCGAGCAGCAGCTGCTAACCCGGCTGGTGTTTCTGGCTGAAGTTGAGGGCTTCATCGCTGTCTTCCCTGCCAGCACCACCCTGGAGGGGGACCACGAGGCCCTACCTGCACTACCCAACGCCAACAAACAGTGGAATATCGGGTTGCCCAGGTCGCTGCAGTATTTTGAAGGCGTTGACGATGTGGGTTTTATCGAGGCAATCATCGACTATCTCACAGGTAAATACAAAATTGATAAAACCCAAGTTTTTGCCACGGGATTTTCAAACGGGGCCATGTTCTCTTACTACCTGGCCGCAAAGATACCGGATATAATTGCCGGAATCGGGGCGGTTGGCGCCGGAGCGCCACTTAATATAGCGGAGATGAAAGACGAGCTCAAACCTGTGCCTGTGATCATCATCATGGGAACCGAAGATCCGATCGTGCCTTATGAAGGCAGGGAAGGATCTTTTATGTCAGCCGAAGCAACAGCCTCTTTTTGGGTTGAGATCAACGGGATCAACGCCGAACCGGAAGTGGAATACCTTGATCCGATCAAGGACGATGACCCCACCCTGATCAAGCGGACATCGTGGACAGAAGGTATTAACGGCACCGCAGTTATACTTTACACAGTCGAGGGTGGCGGACATACCTGGCCCGGTGGCCACCAGTATTTCCCCGCGGAGTTTATCGGCCTGTCATCACAGCAGATGGACGGGAGTGCTGCTATCTGGAAGGATTTTGTGGAATATGGTCACCAAGCAAAAGCGGAATTGGGCGTGGAATATGGAAACCAGGACAACACGGATTTGCGTATCGAAAATGAACGCCAGGCTAATGCGGGCCTGAACTGGACATACTACGCCGGCGCAGGGGCACTGCTTCTGCTGATCATGCTTATTATTGTAAGGTCAACCCGTAAGAAGAAGCCCTGACCCCAATTATTTTGCTGTTAGATTTGCCTTGGCCCTTTCAGCTTTTTTATAGCAGCTTCGAGGCCTTCCAGGGATAGTTCAAACATGGGAAAGATTTCGCGGATTACCTGGATTGTATAATTGCCCAAGCCCCGCTCCCAAAATGGAGCAGGAATAGGATTAAGCCATACAGTGTGATTAAAATGATTTGCTACGCGCTTTAACCAAGTTATACCTGTTTCGTAATTATGATAGCTGTAATCAATTGCTCCCCCGGGCATGGTCAATTCACTGGGAGCCATACTTGCATCTCCGAGCAGTATTATCTTGTACTCTGGTCCAATCATGCGCAAAAAATCCTCGGTTCGAATAGAATCTCTCAAAAAGCAAGACGATTCATGATAAAGGTGCTGATAGATACAGTTATGAAAATAGAAAAAACGCAGATCCTTAAAGTGACTGGTTCGATTCATGGCTGTAAACAATTGACTGCACAACCTGCTGTAAGGATTCATTGAGCCGCCTGAATCCATCAGCAGTGCAACTTTTATAGTATTTTTCCGGCTCCTGGCCCAGACTAAGTTCAGCAACCCGCCTTTATCGCTTGTTTTGTTGATCGTCTCTTCTAAATCCAGCTCTTCAAGCGGTCCTTCCACTTTGCTGCTTAGCTGACGCAGCTTGCGCAAGGCAATTTCAAACTGCCGGACTCCAATAATTGCATCAGACCGGTATCCTCTAAAGTTACGCTGGGCTGCCACCTGGACGGCTGATCTATTCAGCGACTCGCCGCCGATCCTTACCCCTGCAGGGTGTTGACCCGAATGACCAAAAGGAGAAGTGCCCCCGGTCCCGATCCACTTGCTGCCGCCATGATGCTCTTCTTTTTGTTCACGCAGGCGTTCTTCAAGCTGTTGACGCAATTCATCAAGATCCCATTCCTCATAAAGGCGGCGCTCTTCAGGTGATAACTTTAAAGCGGGTAGAGCATTTTCAAGCCACTGTAAAACCGATTCCATCAACTCAACCGGGGTTTCCACCCCGCGAAAATAACTGTAAAATGCCATATCGAAACGGTCATAATAGGCTTCGTTTTTTACTAAAACAGCCCTGGCCAGATAATAAAAACCAACCAGGCTTGAATGCGCCATACCCTTTGACAGCGCTTCCACAAACAGCATCCACTCGGTTATCGAGATCGGTATGCGGTAAGCCTTTAACTGGTAAAAGAAGTTTATGAACATCGTATTCTATCGCTCCACCGGATCACCAACTGCGTTGCATTCCAGTAACCGGTTTTACCTCTTTCCCTTCCTGGTGCAACCTCTGTAATACTGTCTCATAATCCTGATCTTTCTTAATCAATACACCGAGAAAAGGCAATTCTTTCCTCACCTGTTCCGGTGTAATACCGCCAACAGTCAAAGCCTGTACCCAATCTAAAAGTTCACTGGTACTGGGCTTTTTCTGTAACCCACCAACCGATCGAAGCCAATAAAAAGTCTCTAAGGCTTCATCAAGCAGTTTGCGCTTAAGTTCAGGGTAATGAACATTTATAATCTGATTCATCATCTCCGCATCCGGGAATGCTATATAATGGAAGATACAGCGACGCAAAAAAGCATCGGGCAGTTCTTTCTCCGCATTACTGGTTATAACCACTATCGGGCGATGTCGTGCTTCCACCGTTTCTTTTGTTTCGGGAATGTAAAAGTTCATAATATCCAGCTCCCACAACAGGTCATTCGGAAATTCCAGATCAGCTTTATCGATCTCATCAATCAACAAAACAACCTGCTCTGGAGATCTAAAAGCCTCACCGATCCTGCCCATTTTAATATAATAGGAAATATCGGCAACGTTATGATCCCCGAACTGACTGTCGTAAAGCCTTTGAATAGTATCGTAAATATATAAGCCATCTTTAGCCTTTGTAGTCGACTTGATGTTCCATATAAGCAGTTCTTTCTCCAACCCATCAGCAATGCTTTTGGCCAGCATAGTTTTACCTGTACCCGGTTCACCTTTTATCAACAGGGGGCGGCCAAGCGCCACAGCTA
>CAYGHB010000243.1:0-3149 GCA_964349375.1 uncultured Syntrophomonadaceae bacterium
TTTCTCAATAATTGCGATAAATCTTGATTATTATCTCAAAATAGTATACAATAGCAGAACAGCGAATGAGGCTTCATTCATTTCAGTGGGGAGGGCTGTCGTGGCAAAGCGGAAAGGCGAAAAATACGAGGTGCTTTTGGACGCCGCAGTAAAATCTTTCGCCCAGACCGGCTACCACGGGACCCGAGTTGCCGATATTGCCCGCGAAGCCGGCGTTGCCGACGGCACCGTTTACATCTACTTCGAAAATAAGGAAGATATTCTGATCTCCCTCTTTCAGGACCTGATGCAGCGCTTCGTCGAAGATTTAAGCAGCGAGCTAACCCTTTGTCATAATGCCAATGAGAAACTGGCCCGGATCATCTCTTACCACCTGACCACACTGGCCAACCGGCCAGATCAGGCCAGGGTAACCCAGATCGAGTTGAGGCAGATTGACAAAACCATCAATCAGGGGATATCCAAGCCGCTGAAAATTTACTTTCAATTGATCGAGGAGGTGATTGCTGAAGGTAAAGAGCAGGGCCTTTACAGGCAAAGCATCGATCCGAAAACATCCCGCAAGGTGGTTTTCGGCGCCATCGATGAAGTTGTAACCTGCTGGGTTATGTCCGGTAAGCCCTATGATTTGACAGCTTTAAGCAAACCGGTTTTTGACCTGCTGACTGAAGGCCTGCATTAGCGTGAAATCATCTGTTCTACTTGCTTAAACCGGAAATTGAATCAAACGAAACAAGGAGGTATTTTAATGGCCTTGAAAGGAATCCGAAAGGCAGCCGTACTCGGTGCCGGAGTAATGGGGGCCACCATCGCCGCCCATTTGGCAAACGTGGGTATCCCCACCTATCTGCTCGATATCGTACCCCGTGAGCTGACTCCGGACGAAGAAAAGAAAGGTTTAACCTTAGAAAGCCCGGCGGTTCGTAACCGTTTCTCCAGCACAGGAAAACAGGACCTGCTGAAAAACAAGCAAAAACCACTTTACCGCGACTCTAATGTCGAACTGATCATCCCCGGCAACTTTGAAGACGATATGGCAAAGCTCAAAGATGTCGACTGGATCATCGAAGTAATTGTCGAAAACATGGATATCAAGAAAAAAGTCTTTAAGCAGGTTGAAGCAAACTGGACCCCCGGGGCGATTGTTTCCTCAAACACCTCGGGCCTTTCAATCAACGAAATGGTCAGTGAAAATTCCGTGGAATTTCGCAAGCACTTCCTGGGAACCCACTTCTTTAACCCGCCCCGTTGGATGAAGCTCTTAGAAATTATTCCCTGCAATGAGACCACAGATGAGGTGCTCTCATACATGCACCGCTTCTGCGAGAAGGTACTCGGCAAAGGTGTAGTTTATGCCAAGGACACCCCCAACTTTATCGCCAATCGAATCGGCACCTATGCCATGGCTTACACTATGAAGCTGATGGAAAAAGAACAAATGACCATCGAGGAAGTTGATGCCATCACCGGTCCGCCGATGGGGCATCCGAAGAGCGCCTCTTTCCGCACCCTGGATATGGTCGGGTTAGACACCTTCTGCCATGTTGCCCGGACTGTATACGACAAATCCAATGATCCTGCGGAAAAAGAGGTCTTTGACCTGCCACCTTTCCTGCAAAAGATGATTGACAATAAAATGCTCGGTGATAAAACCAAGCAGGGTTTCTACAAGAAAGTCAAAGATGAAAGCGGCAAGCAGATCATGGCTCTTGACTACAACACAATGGAATACCGACCGCAGGAAAAAGCCCGCTTCGACATTATCGGCAAAACCAAGAACGCCGAACCGGCGGAAGGTTTCAAAATGCTGATCGAAGCAGATGAAAAAGCCGGCCACTTTGCCTGGGAACTGACTAAGAGTTTCCTGGTCTACAGCGCCGCCTTAATCCCCGAAATTGCTGATGACATCTTCAACGTCGATCGTGCCATGCGTTGGGGCTTCAACTGGAAGCTTGGCCCCTTTGAAAGCTGGGATGCTATCGGCGTAAAACAGAGCGTTGAAAAGATGAAAGCCGAAGGGATGAAAATCCCAGCCAACGTTGAGGAGATGCTCTCCAAAGGCTTTGAGAGTTTCTATAAGGAAGATGAAAAAGGAACTCTCTCCTACTACGACTTCGCTTCGAAAAGCTATAAACCGGTTCCGGTCAGCGCCGAAATCATCAGCCTGCCGGCGCTTAAAAAACAGGATAAGCTGGTGCTTGGCAACGACGACGGCAGCCTGATTGATATGGGCGACGGGGTTTGCTGCCTTGAGATGCACAGCCCGCGCCAGGCGGTTAGCCCAATGTTTGTCGAGTTAATACACCAGGCTATCGAAGAAGCAGAAAAGAATTTTGTCGGGATGGTGATCGGTAACCAGGCCGGAAACTTCTGCGTCGGCGCCAACGTAGCTTTGATCATGATGGCGGCCCAGGGCGGCGAGTTCGAAATAATCAGCAGCGCTATCAAATCAGGGCAGGATGCTTTGATGAAAGTCAAGTACTCCCGCATCCCTGTAGTCGGCGCCCCCTTCCAGATGACCTTAGGCGGCGGGATGGAAATCGTTTTGCACTGCGACCGGATCCAGGCCGCAGGCGATACCTTCATGGGCCAGGTTGAAATGGGTGTTGGTCTGATCCCGGGCTGGGGCGGCAACAAGGAACTGCTGATTCGCTTCACCGAGGGACTGCGCGACGACACCAAGGTAGATTTACTGCCTTACGTCCAGAAGGCTTTCGAAGCAATCGCCATGGCCACTGTATCATCAAGCGCCAGGCACGCCCAGGAGCTTGGTTTCCTGCGCAAAACCGACAACATAACCGTAAACCTTGACTACCTGCTGCATGACGCCAAACAGACCGTGCTGGCTATGGTCATGGAAGGCTACGAGCCACCACAGCCAAAACCGATCAAAGTGATCGGCGAATACGGCCTCGCTGCTTTTAAAGCTGGTGTTCAGAATATGCTGTGGGGCGGATACATCAGCGAACATGACATGAAGATCGCTACCGAGGTCGCTTTTGTGCTCTGCGGCGGCAATGTGAAACCCGATACGCTTGTCAGCGAGCAATACCTGCTCGATATTGAGAGGGAAGCGTTCCTGCGCCTATGCAAGGAAGAAAAAACTCATGAGCGCATTACCGCTATTCTCACTACCGGCAAGCCTTTAC
>CAYGHB010000244.1:0-3141 GCA_964349375.1 uncultured Syntrophomonadaceae bacterium
CTTATGTGCTGCGCTCCATGCCACCAAAGTATCAGGGAACAGGGTTCGGCTTATTCTCAACCGCCTATTCGGTGATCTACAGTTTCGGTCCGTACATAACCGGGCTTCTATCGGGTATTGTGGGGCTGGAAAGAGCGATGCAGCTCAGTCTCTTTGGAATTGTAATTGCCATAGGCCTTATCCTGGCCGCCCGCCCTCACTCCGGCGCTGATGAATCCAGCATCAGCAATTAAAATTTAGAAACGGCCTTCCCTGACCTTCCTCACATCTTTTAAAACTTTTACCTCGCCCGGCGTAACAGTTTCGTTTTCCGGCAGGGGGTTGTCGCTCTTTTCTTTTTCCTTAGTGTTCCTGGTTACATTTCATGGTTACCACAATTTATCAAATTCAGAAACCTACTGTTTTGTCCCTTCCTGAATATATTTCCGGCCAGATGAAGTTTCTAAAGAGTTCCAGGCCATACCGATGGTGGAAAGATAAAGGCAAAGGCCTGCTGCAACTGTCAAAACCCCCTGCACACTGAACTGCCCGTACGAAGAGCTCATCAGCAGGTACCACCACATCACGCCGATATCATACATGCTTGAGAACATGAAAATAAAGAGGAAGAATACTGCGTTACTCATCAGCACTACTACAAGATTAATTATGCGACAGGCCCAACCCTTTGCCGAAGTCATTAGCGGCCACAGGTAGGCCGGTAAAAAAAGGAATACCACTGCAGCAAAGCCGCCCTTGCCCACCCAGGCCACTAAGGCCAGAAGTATCAACAGGATCAGCACCGCCAGCTTACGGCTGTCCCAATCTCCAACCGCTGAAACCCGGTGCTTGGCGGTAAAACGCCGGAACAGTAGGAAAGTAACCACCATACCGGCCAGGATAATCAAAACCGGCAGATACTGCGGATTATAAAGGATCGGATCTTTCTGGGTAGCCGGGTAGAGCTCGTAGCGGTACATCAGATCCGTATAGGGCAGTATCTTCAAAAATATAAACCCGATTACAGCAGCAGCGAAAAAAGCACCCCAGCGCAAAAATTCAGCTTTTACCGCAGCTGCGTTCAGCGTACCGGCACCCTTCAGGCCCCTGTAAGTGCTCACCAGAGCATAGCCTAAGGGGGCAAAGAAGAGCAGCTGCAGCAGCGCCACAGACCAGTTTGGCAGGTAGCCGTCCCCGAACTTGAAGTAGAACATGCTCTCCGAGGGGATCACCGGCAGCTCATCAATAGCTCGCATGGTGCGCTCGATGGAGCGGCCGTAATAGCCCATCACATCTACCCGCAATTTATCGATGGTGTCTTCCCTGGTGTGAAAGTAGCTGCTCTGGGTCTTTTTGTCCACCGGTGAGGTTCCCAGGTTAGTTGCCGGGATGCCGGCCCTTAAGATTACCCCGGCCTCTGTGGGAGCGATCGCTACTGAGCGATCGATCCACTCAAAAATCCCCTTCGAGTTGGCCGCCGGCCCCTCCTGCTCGATAGCCCGCAAGGTCAGCTCCCGCAGCCAGAGGGGGGTATACCCCTGTTGAAGCCCCATGGATCGTTGAGAAATAGCCCGCATCTCGCCCATATTCATGAAATCCAGGGCGATGGCCGCTACCACATTGTCTATCTCTTCAAACTCATCTAAAAAACGGACCACACCGGTCATAGCCCCGTACTCTTCGCTGTCGCTCATCAGAAAAATGATGGAACGGTTGTGTTCTTCCGCCGAAAATATGCGGGCGAGCTCCAGGGTTGCCCCGACACTGGAGGCATTATCTGCCGCACCCTGAGTGACAAAGGGGGGTATATCGTAGTGGGCTATTAGCAGGATGTATTCGTCAGGATAAATCTTCCCCCGACTGATACCGTATACGTTCTCCTGACCTGTAACTAACTCGTCCTTAACATACTGGGAGAATTCCTGGGTATAAACCTCCAGGCCGAAACCTTCCAGCTGTTTCCTCAGCCAGATCGCAGCATCCTTGCCGTCTTGATGCCAAATATCCCGCTGGGGATAATTCGTAACCAGCTCTTCTAAGTAACCGAACCCCGATACCTCATCAAACAAAGGTTCTACTTCTGAAACGTAGGCTTCAGGCAGCGGCTGTGCCATGATAAATGCCCCTGCCACCAAAATGAACAAAGTTACCACTACGACAAGGATATACCCGCCTGTTTTCAGTGCCAGATCAGCCTCCGATCGAAGATTAGTCGGTTTCTAAGATACCATTGCTTCAATTTTTTTCATGATGGTAGAGATGTCTTTACCGTACTCCGGGGAGCCGTCAACAACCAGGTAGCCAAGTTTCATGGCTTCAACATTATCTATTTGCCCGGTTAAGACCAGAAAAGCTCCTTCTGTTCCGGAGAACATCATGTGGACAAAAGGTTTTCGCCTTGTATAAAAGCCCTTGCCTGCTTTAGTTTTTCCCTTTTTGACCCTGAGGTAAACAGCAGGTCCATCCGGTGAAACTGACCATTGAAAAATACGGTCGGGCATCGCCCCGGTAAATTTTTTCATATCTTCGTCCCCGGCCCGGTTTAATTGGGAGAGGGCAACAGAGATAAAGTAGAGCAGCATTTTTACTTTAAGTGCTTTACCCTGCATATCTTTCGGGATTTTTGAAGGTAAAAGCAAGGTCAGACCCAACATCAGCGGAAGAAAGCCAAATAGTGTCGGTAGGTTTTTAAGCGCGCCCCGGATTACAGGCAGAGCAATTTTGCCCGTCATCATGGCATTAAAGGCTGCGGCATTTTTAAAGATAAAGTCCAGATCCGGGTTGTCATGCCTGCCTTTATAATACTCAAGATTACCTTCAGTAAAAGAGAGGTGGCAGGCCAGTTCAGGATCATTTTTAATCTGGAACTGAACAGTACGGTTCCAACCCCGGTATTTAGCGGCCAATGCCGGTTTTTCATCGACCAGGAGCTTGGCCAGAGGGAGAGCAGCGTTCATCAACAGCGTTGCAACTATTCTTTGCTTCTCAGGCATTAGGAACTAACCTCCTCCCGTTATACTTCGTCTTCCCAGTCATCGTCTTCTTCAACTTCCTTGCCCAGCATTTCACCAACAGCTTCAATGATTCCCGCGGCATCAATTTTATAAAGGTTGTAGAGATCGTCTGTTTGACCTACTATGGCAAAAATGTCGGGAATACCAA
>CAYGHB010000245.1:0-3123 GCA_964349375.1 uncultured Syntrophomonadaceae bacterium
CCTTAAGACCGGTCAGGGCCATCGCTTCGCACACCTTGAGCATTACATCATAGGCTTCCTCAGTATCGCAAAGGGCTGTAAACTCGCGCGTATGACCTGTAACCCACTGATTGGTGATGGCCACTATCGGATGAATCGAAGGGGTAATCCGACTGACATTGCCCATGTCGATCGAGCCGCGCCCTTCTTCGTGAGGGGAATCAATGGCGTAACCGGTTTCTTTCAAACTCTCGGCAAAAAGATCAGCCATCACCCGGTTGCTGACCATCGCATCGTAGGGATACCCGGATTCAGAGACCTCGAGTGTTGTTCCCGTGGCGATCGCCGCCCCACGGACACAGGCCAGGACCTTTTCAATCACCTCAGTCAGGTAATTGCTGTCACGCGATCGGATGATAAAATCTGCGGCAGCGCGGTCGGGCACAACATTGGGAGCAAGGCCACCTTCCGAAATGATACCGTGGATGCGAACATCGTCTTTTAAGTGCTGACGCAGGGCATTGATGCTGTTAAAAGACTGGATCACCCCATCAAGCGCATTCTGCCCTTCCCAGGGTTCGCTTGAAGCATGGGCGCTACGACCATGAAAGATGAAACGAAAATCGCGGCAGGCTAATGACTCCACATGAAATGAGGTTGAACAACCGGGATGAAACATCATCGCTGCATCAATATCGTCAAAGACACCGGCCCGCACCAGGTCTACCTTGCCACCGTGGTCTTCTTCATCAGGAGTGCCGATAATCGACACACGCCCCGGTTGACCTTGAAGCGCAGCAGCCAGGGCTACACCCGCTGTTACCCCGGCGATGCCGATCAGGTTATGACCGCAGCCATGACCGATATCGGGCAAGGCGTCATATTCAGAGCAAAAACCTACATGGTAGCCTGCATCACCGTAACTGGCCATGAAGGCGGTTTTCAGACCACCTAAACCGCGCCAGACTTTAAACCCTTTCTCTTCCAGGTAGCCTGTGATCAGCTCTGCCGCAAAAAACTCCCGGCCACCCAGTTCCGGCCGGCTATGAATAGCCCGCGCAATCTCCACCAGTTTAGCTCTTTCCACTTCAACCTTCTGTTGAACAGCAGCATAATTCGTCATAATTTCCATCACCATCTTTTTATAATTTAATCGCTTCGTATCTGTTACTACAGGGATTACCGGCAGCAACCCAGGCCCTGAATGAACCGGGCTCGAAAATGGCCGAAAAGATCGTCCCCTCATAGCCCCTTTGTTCAGAAGCATGTTTGCAGATCGACAAAGGCCTGTTCTCGTGATCGCTTAAGCAGCTGCTAAGCATCTCCATGCCTTCACCACGCTCACTCTTAACTATTCGTTCCAGCTCTGTCAATCTCCTGTAACGGGCCAGAGAATGATCAGATCCCTTTACCGCCAAACTTTGCAGTCGTGGACTGAGATAATGATTGGTATGAAAAGCAATCTTCGCGCCCGGCAGATAATCAGCCTCGACAGCGGATGTTTCAAGGTTGCCAAGCTTTCCCCCGGCCTCTACCAGCAGATGGTTATAACCACCCGCTCTATTAAATGGAGTAGCCTTGTTGAGCGCCTCTTCAATTGTAGCCGCCTCCAGGACAGCACGCGCGGCAAACATCCGCGGCACCCCAACCCGGCAATCTGTTGCGGTAACCGAGTTTACCCCCTGGGCCAGACCGGCTTCATTCATTCCCACTGCAGAGAGAAATGGAGCAGCAGTAATGCTTAAGAAAGCCGGTTGATCCTGAGGCTGCCCGAAGATAGCGATCACCGTTTCAGTATCTTCAGCGTACCAATCCTCGTTATGACCCAGCCATGCTTTCCCGGCAGCAATCAAACCAACAGAGGTGCAGGCTGATGGCGGTTTCAAATCAAGCGCCTCTTCCAGGGCATTGAGAAAAAATAGATCGTCAAAACTGCTTCCGGAACCATCAGCCATTCCCTGCAGCTCTTCAATCAGGTGCGGAAAGCAGTCCTTAGCCGCCGCCAGACAACCATCCGGCACCACCCACTCTCCGCTCCACCCTTCCTCCCGTAGCAGAATTTTCCGGTAACCCGTAACTGCTTTCTCGATTAAGCTTTTTGCAGCCCTGCCCACAGTAAGGCCGATCTCATAGTTGCTGCCTTTAGCTTTAACCAACAAAATCTCTTTCAAATTTATCTACCTCACCGGCTGTTTTATGCCTCTTCGTCCATTAAGAGAGAGTAATCGCGCTCAAGAATCTGCTGCGGTTCCAGCCTGTAACCTTTTCCCTCGTTATGATCATAAATATACTCGCGCCCTTCCTCTTCCAGGACAATCTGAAAGCGATCCTGATAACTGACCAGGCACTCGTAGCTGCCATCGCGATCAACAGGAACCTTGGTCAAAGAGGCCGCGCCCTCTACTTTGGGATACCTTTTCAGAGCAACCAGCGGCGGATCCGGAGGCTGGTAACCTGCAAAGGTGACCCTGCCCCTGACTATTGCAGCCTGGTCGAGAGCATAAACCCGGTTGCCCCGTTCTCCTTTGCGCAGCTTAAGCACCCATTCGGCCGACTTATAGCGCCTGCCTTCTGTTGCAGCAGCACTGTAAACGATGTAGTTGCCCGAAGGCAGATTGATCAAAAAATCACCTTTCCGCCCCGTGACCGCCTCCCCGGCAAAAGCTTCGATTAAGAGATCGCCCACCGGGTCATGTTCACCACGAAAAACCCTGATCAGCGCACCTTCCAGTGGTTCTCCGCTTAGAGAATCATAGACATAGCCACTGAAATCAATAAACTGCGACTGCTTCAGCTCGATCGCTACCGGGTTTTCAGCTTCCGGTTTGCAAAATGTTGCTTCAAAAGGCTGATAATTTTCCAACAGATCGTAGAGGGGGAATTGCCCCCGAATAGTAAGCGCCGAACCGGGCGCGCAGTTTATGGCAAAGGAGCCGGCCTTACCGCTTAGAGCAGCAGCAGTCATACTAAAAGGCTGTCCGCGAAAATCCTCCACGCTAACAGCTTCTTCGTCCTGATAACCGGCACAAACTAAATACGTTGAAGCCGGCTTGGCATTAGTAATCCTGCCCCTGATCTCCGTCGCAGGTATTGACTCAACCTGAAAAACAAACTTCTTCAGGGGAAAGGCGCTGCGGTTATTAT
>CAYGHB010000246.1:0-3120 GCA_964349375.1 uncultured Syntrophomonadaceae bacterium
GTTTTTGAGCCCACCCTTCTACGGGGGAGGGGGTTTTTGAGCCCACCCTTCTACGGAGGAAGGGGTTGTAGAGCCCAGGGGAAGGGTTTAAAAATACTGGCTTAAGCTTATGTTAAATAGCGGCGGGCGAGCTCTTTTAAAAAATCGGTTTTCAGCCGCAGGCTCGCCACATCGGTTCGCTCATTGCGACCATGGATCGTGCTTCTGGCCTCCTGGTCGAAGCTCTTATCCATGTGGCCGATGCCGTATGCCGGAATCCCCGCAGCCCTTAGATACTTGGAGTCTGTCGATCCGGTAGAAATCGCCGGCAGGCAAACTACATCTTCTCCCGCCATTTCAAGCGTAATCTCTTCCATTAGCTTATAGAAGGGCTCTTCCGAGCTGGAAAAGGTTGGCGCCCGGGACTCTGTAAATTCAATTTCTATATCTTCCCCGATAATCAGCCGCAGCTCTTTCTCAACATAGGCCTGATCCTGGCCGGGTAAAATCCTGATATCAACCTCTGCTTCGCAGTAATCGGGAACAATATTGGTTTTGCTGCCTCCCTGAACTATATTTGGAGAAGCAGTCATGCGGGTCATGCAGCGCAGGGTTTCGGTAAAGGCACGGTTCATGCCCATCTGTTCAAACAGGGCATCCACCTCTTCAGGTTTTGGGGATCCCTGGCAATGCTCAATACATAGTGCCGCCAGTTGGCCGATCAACTTTTCAACCTCAGGGATCAGCAGCACCTGTGGTTTATAGTCATGCAGTTTGCTAATCGCCTGCGCCATTTTTACCACAGCGTTGTCGGCCAGGGTAGGCACCGAGCCGTGACCGGCCACACCTTTTGCCCTGAGCTTGCACCAGGCAGTGCCTTTCTCGCCGACCTGGAAGAAGTAAACCATCTTTCCCCCCTGAAAAATAGGCTGTTCGGCACCTTCATTAATAGCATAGTCGGCCCTGATCTTTTCCGGGAAATTATTAACCAGGTATTCGGCCCCGAGCACGCCACCTTTTTCTTCATCGGCCATGGCGGCAATGATCAGTTCTCCCTTAAGCGGCACCCCTTCGGCCAGAAGTTCAAGAGCGGCAACAACCTGGGCTGCTGTTAGATCCTTGCAGTCTAAGGCGCCCCGACCGTAAATAACGCCATCTTTAATCTCTCCGCTGAAAGGCTCAAAATCCCAGTCGTCACCAACCGCTACAACATCAAGGTGCGATACATAAAGCAGCTTTTTGGGCCCCTTTCCGATTCGGGTAATAAAAGTACCTCGGCCCGGCTCGGGCTCTACAATTTCGCTTTCAACCCCGTTCTCTTTAAAAAGCTTTTTCAAATACTCTGCTGCTGCTGTTTCATTACCCGGGGGGTTAACAGTGTTTATTTTAATCAGGTCGCTCAGCAATTTTTCCGGAGAAATGGTCATGTTAAGCCACATCCTGTGCTTTTTATTTGCATAAAGAAAGGGGCGCAGCGCGCCCTTAATTTTTGCGATTAATAAACTGCTTTAAGGCCTCACTAAGATCTAATGAAGTCAGAAGTAAAGATTAGTTAGCCTGCCAGATCCTCTTTTTCTTTTAAATCTTTTATTTTTTGCATACTCTGCAACCGCGTCTTCCACGCATGCATCGCCAAAGTAACGCCGATTACGCCGTACGCAACAAAGACCCGGAAGTACTCACCGGCCTGGGCATCTCCGATGATTTCTCTTCCTGCTGCCGGGGCAACGATAAAGAGGGTATGGAATAGAAAGACCCCCAACAGCGCCTGGCCGATAGTGGCTTTTGAAACAGTGGCTCCGCCGATCAGGATTGCAGCGATTGCATAAAAACCGATCTGCATATGGCTGCCGTAGGTGCTCCAGGCACCCATATTCTGCAGGAAGATGATGTGGCCCCAGGACGCAAGGACAGTGGACATCATAATTGCGATGACTCTTACCCTATCTACATTAATTCCCGAAACCGCCGCTATGTGACGATCCTGGCCAACCGAGCGCATATCCTGCCCCAACTTGGTCTTGGTAAAGAAAAAGAGGAAGAAGCAAAGGGCGATAATCGCCAGCCAGGTTGCCGCCGGTATACTAATGTTTCTGAGCGGTGAACTGCTGTTCATTAATACAAAAGCTGCCACTACAACCAGAATAGAAATAAGCAGCCAAACAACCAGGTTCAGCCTTTCCGACTTATAACGATCTGATTTAAAGAAAACGAAAAGTTGATATACTGCACTGATCGCACCGGCAATAATCATCATAATTGGCAGGGGCAGCCGGAATAGATCATCGAGGCCATAGCGGATACCACCGGTTAAATCAATGGTTGTGCGGATGCCAACCCCGGAGCTGAGGACCAGAACCTCATTATCCATCGGTATTACACCGCCAACAAGCTGCAGGAAAATAAAGGTGTAAACACCCATGGCAAAATAGCCGAAGATTAAACCGGTAATCATTTCCTGCCCCTTGACCCGGTTAAATAAATTACCGGTCAGGTAGCCAAGTAGGATCGACAGGGGGGTAACAAGGACAACACAGAGCATGATCCCGGCAAAACCGGGCACTCCCCAGTGAGTTACATAAATAATAATAGCCTGCGCAGCCATGGCGCCGACAATAATCGAAAAGTTTAACCCCATCCCGGCGATAACCGGAATAATCAGGGAAAGAACTGTAAATGAGTTTCTTGACATCCGCGATACGATATCGGAAAAGTATAAGTGTGAATTCATACCAGAAACCTGAAATGCAAGTAAGCTTAATACAATAAACATGATCGTAACCATGTTGTTGGTAAGAAAAGATTTAACCTTACGCTTAATATTATAACCGGGATCTAAATCTATTTTCGGAGTTTTATCCATCACGCTCCATCCCCCTTCCCTGCCTGCATTAAGGCATAGAGAATGATGCCATTCTGAATTATCTGCCTGGTTATTTCAGCCATGCTGGAAATATCGGCCATAAAAGCATTGGCTACCGGCATCGACACAACCAGGATACCGAAAAAGAGGAAGGAGCCAACGATAACATTAGTGATTGAGGCTTTTTTGATTGAAGCTCCCCCGATTAAGATGGCTGCAATGGCAATAAAGGGCATCATCATCGGCCCCTCATAAAGCTGGTAAAAGCCGAAGCTCTG
>CAYGHB010000247.1:0-3101 GCA_964349375.1 uncultured Syntrophomonadaceae bacterium
CGGCCTGATGGGCGGCAATAACGTCGGTATAGCCTTCCATGACCACCACCTGCTTGCGGCGCCGGATTTCGTCCCTGGCCAGGTTAAGGCCATAAAGGATGGCGCTTTTATCAAAGACCGGGCTCTGTGGTGAATTCAAATATTTGGGACCCTCCTTCTCCCCTATCGCCAAAGAGCGGCCGCCAAAACCGGCTACCTTACCGCCGGCATTGAAGATTGGAAAGATCAACCGGTTACGAAAACGATCGTAAAAACTATTTTCACGGCCCGGGCTGATCAAACCGGCTTTAAGCATCAGCTCGGGCGATGCCCCTTTTTTACGGGCAAAATTGAAGAAACCGGTCCAACCTGCCGGTGCGTAACCGAGCATAAAAAGTTCGATTGCTTCATCGCTGATCCCACGATTGCGCAAATAGGTATATGCCCTTTTACCCTCAGCGGTATTTTTTAGGCAGTGCGCATAATAACGGGCCGCTACCTGATTGATATTATAGATTTTTTCCTGCAGCCGTTCTTTTGCCGTCGGCTCTTCCCTGCGCTCAGGGATCTTTACCTGCGCCCGCTGCCCCAGAAAGCGGGCCGCTTCAGGAAAAGTCATCTTTTCCAGCTCCATGATCAGGGTAAAGGCATTACCGGAAGCTCCGCAGCCAAAACAATGATAAAGCTGCTTATCGGGAGACACGGTAAAGGAAGGCGTTTTCTCATTGTGAAAAGGGCAGAGGCCAACCATATTTTTACCCCGCCGTTCCAGCTTCAGGTATTCGCCAACCAGGGCGATCAGGTCAGTACGCTGCCTGATCTCGTCAATGATCTCTTCTGCTATACCCTGCGGCATAACCAACACCCATCCTTTACAGACTAGTTTATTTGTAACAGAAACCCCGGCAGCTTTGCAGATGCCGGGGCTGGATTGCTTCTTTCGAATCGGCAGCTTAAATGCGCCTGTTATTTTAGCTTTTCGGCTGCCTCGGCGACAACCTGGTCAAACTTACCAATATCTTCACCGGCAAGTTCAGCGTAACTAACCGCTTCCCGCTTTAAGCCGATGGCTTCCAGCAGTTCCGCGGTATGAGTCACCCTCTTCGCGGTCCAGTAACTGATATCTTTGTACTGACACTTGAACTTATCGCTTTCGCCGCAACCGACCACTACTACGCCATCAATTCCGTGTTCAAAAGCTTTTAGCAGGTCGGTGGAGTCAAGCTTGCCAACACAGGGGTAGCGAACCAGGGCAACGTTTTTATGCTCCTTGCCGGTGAATTCCGGAAGAGCGTAAGCCCCATATGCACAGGTGATCGCCAACATTGCTGGCTCACCGTTGCGCTTAGCCACAGCCGCTTTAACTGCAGGCTCAATAGCAGCAGCTGCTTCTTCAACATAGGGTGAACGGAACTTAATCGCATAGCAGGGACAGATGCTGAGGCAAAGGCCACAGGCCTGGCACTGCTCGTTGCGAATAGTAACCGTTCCATCCTCATTGACAACCGGCACATCAAAGGGGCAAATCCTGACGCAGGTGAGGCAGTTAACACAGAGTTCTTCAATCCGCTGGGCGCCTGCCGCACAGGTCAGACAACGCCTTGCTTCACAAATAGCGGTCTCCACATCATAGCCCAACTCTGCCTGCTTAAAGTGGCGGGCTCTTTCTTCGGGGGTCATGATCGGTATTGAATAACGTTCGCTACGCTCAATCGTCTCGGCTACTTTTGGATCGAGTTGATCAAGAACCGGCACCTCTTCCAGCTTGGCGCTGTCAAAGGGCGCTCCCTCCAAATAGCTGACGATGGCCGCGGCAGCAAGACGTCCGTTAGCCATGGCCTGCACCGCAGTGCCCGGTCCCATGGTCATTTCGCCGCAGCCAAATACACCCTTGCGGCTGGTAGTCATCGTCTTGGAGTTAAAATTAACCCGACCGCGCTCATCAATATTAATTTCTCCGCGTACCGGCTCGGGGTCCCCCCCCTGGCCGATGGCAAAGATCACAATATCACCGGTTATAACCTGTTTGTTGCTATCGTTAAATACCGGGTTGAACAACCCCTTGTCATCGAAAACACAAGAGCACTCAACTACTTCAAGACCAGTAACTTTTCCGTTGTTTCTTTCGATCGCTTTCGGACCCCAGGAAGGATTAAACTCCACACCCTCTTCCTTCGCCTCTTCAATTTCCCACTCGAAGGCAGGCATCTCTTCATCGCACTCGAGGCAGGCCAGTTTAACCTTGCCGGCGCCGGCCCGTAATGCTGAGCGGGCAACGTCCATCGCCACGTTGCCGCCACCGATCACGATCACATTCGGATTGCCACTGAATTTAAAGCCTTCACGCTTGACATCCTGAAGAAAGGGCAGAGCATTTAGAACTCCATCGCCCTCAACGCCGGGAATATTAAGGCCGCGACTAAGCGGCAGGCCCATGGCCAAAAGGATTGCTTCGTAGCCTTCCTGCTCTAACTTTTCAATGGTAATATCCTTACCCATCGCAACGCCATACTTAAAAGTTACGCCCTGCTCGGCAATTTCAGCAATATCCTGGTCAACAGCCTCATCGGGCAGGCGGTAGAGGGGAATATAGTGGCGCACTGCTCCGCCGGCTTTTGTTTCCCGGTCGAACACGGTTACCGAAGCACCAAGCCGGGCCAAATCGAAAGCGGCGGTTAGGCCCGCCGGACCGGCTCCGATCACGGCAACCTTACCTTTTACTTTGGGGCCGTCGACCGGAGGCAGAACCTTGGCTTTCCCGTGTTCAACGGCAAACCGCTTCAGGCCGCGGATCGAAGGTGGCTTGTCCACATCGTTGCGGCGGCATTCGTCCTCACAGTGGTGAGCGCAGATGGTGCCACAGACAAAGGGCAGCGGGTTGGTCTCCTTGATGATGGCCAGTGAACGGTCGAAATCCCCGGTGGCAATAGCTAACAGGTATTCACGACAGCCCTGGTGGAGAGGACAGGCTGACTGGCAGGGTGGATAAATAGTTTCTACTGCCAATTCAGCGGTTTTATGGTTGGTCAATTAGATCACTCCTTGCGACTATTTTAACTTATTCGTTATTCGCCAAAAAAAAGCGTTCTCCTGTTTATATGATCTGACTATTTTAAGATTAA
>CAYGHB010000248.1:0-3101 GCA_964349375.1 uncultured Syntrophomonadaceae bacterium
CCTCAAGGGGGAGGGAGTTTTTTCTTTTATCAAAATATCAGTGTAAAAGAGGGAATCATTAGCGCATGTCGGAATAGCAGACCCGACATTCTTTGCGGTTAAAAGCGTTGCGCACCTTGCAGCGCGGACATTCTCGCTCCATCTTATCCCGGAAAAAAGTGGTAATACCCTCTGGCATTAAGCGTAGCACCATCAGCACAATCAGGGCAAAGATAAGCATCCGGTATTCAGAAAATGCTCTCAAAAATTCCAGCGCGGGAAAAAGGATAAAGACCCCGACAACCGCACCGTAGATTGTTACTATTCCGCCGAAGATACTCCAGATAATAGCCTGGAAAGACATCAATACGGCCAGCATGGAAGGGCCGGCAATCCTCAAGAAATGAGTGTATAGTCCTCCTGCAATCCCGGCAAAAAAGCCACTCAGGCAAAAGGCAAGCAGCTTATACTTTGTGGTGTTAATACCTGATGCGCGCACCGCAATTTCGTCTTCCCTAATAGCATGGAATATGATCCCGATCTTCGAGTCAGTGATCTTCCACATTATGTAACATAGCACCAGCATCAGAACGATGGCTAAGTAATATTCATTAAGGCGAGAAGAAGCGAGGCGGGTAATACCCGAAATACCAAGCTCACCACCAAAGAATTTAGGGAAAGTAAATATTATTCCCATTAGCATTATCGGAAAAGCAAGTGTAGCCAGGCCCAAATACGGCCCTTTCAGGCGCAGGCAGGGGATACCAACCAATAAACCGACTAAAACTGCGGCTATCCCGCCTAGCGGTATGGTGATCAGTGGAGACAACCCCAGGCGCAGGTTAAGCAGCGCCGTGGTATAGGCAGCAACCCCAAAGAAAAGCGCATGACCGAAACTAACCTGCCCGACGAATCCAGACAGTAAGTCCCAGCTGGCTGCGTAAATTGAAAAAATGGCAGCGATAGTAAGAATTCTCAGGATATACATGTCATTGGTAACAAGAGGCATTATTAGCAGCATCAGAACAAAGAGGACAGCGATTACCCTGGTCGGAAGCACCAGCACTTCATTGCGGACATAACGCAGAGCCATTCTGATTGCAGTCATCGGTTTATCGCTCTCCTTCCAGGTAAACTCCGAAGAGACCTTCGGGGCGAATAATTAAAATAATCAGCATAATAGTTAGGGCGATTGCTACTTTAAGAAATGCGCCGCCTGGCATCATAAATACCACGGTAACCTCAATAAAGGCCAGAATCATGGCGCCGATGAAACTGCCCTTAATACTACCCAGGCCGCCCAGAACCACAATAGCCAGAACAAGCACCAGCGGACTGAGCCACATATGCGGCTCAAGAGTGTAGAGCGGCGCCACCATCACACCGGCAACTGCAGCGAGACCAACCGATATGGCCATCGTTGCCGCGGCAATCCTGGCCACGTTCATGCCCATCAGGTTGGCTACCTCACGATCCTGGGCCGATGCCCGGATGGCGGTCCCAAGGCGTGTTTTCATCAGCATCAGCCAGACAGTGACAAGAGAAATACTGACCACGCCGAGGGTAAGCAGATACTGGTAGGAAATTCTGATGCCCATCGGGCTGATGTAGCCGGATACAATCGTTGAAACCCCACGATAATGGCCGCCGAAAACAATCAGAATAAGCTCCTGGAAAACCAGGGCAACTGCAACTGTAATTATCAGCACTGCCGTTTCATGTTCGCGAATCGGTTCCATAAAAACATAATAAACAATTACCCCAATTATGACTACAACTATTATTGAAAGTGGAATCGAAATCAGGGGATGCAAAGATAACGTTGTGCCGAAGTAAAAGACCGCGTAGGCAGCCAGCATGAAAAACGCTGTATGTGCCAAATTGATGATTCTGGCTGCCCCAAAGATCAGGGAAAAACCGACCGCCAGCATGGCATAAACAGCGCCGTTCATGAGACCGTAGACTAGAATATCACTGATCATGGCAAATTCCTCTCATATTTATCATAGATGAACAGCTCGAACATCAGTGCTGGTTAACTGGAAGCACTTTATTCTTTATATAATAAAATTTTAAATCAGGCAAGTTTTTAACCGGAGGAGCCCCTCGGGAGGGGCTCCTCTTTTCTTTATTCTTAAACTTAAACTATTCTAAGAAATGCTCCTACTGTCTCCATTGCTCAAGAACATGTGGAGGAATCTTATAAGGCACTATCCCTTCATAGCCCACAACCAGATCAGGGTTATTTGGATCAGGCTTCCAATCAAAGGGCCATGCGCCAAGAAGTTCACCGTCCTGCCACTGGATACCGACTGCGGTAACGTAACCGGGACCCCAGATTATATCATGGGTATCATCAAAGACAATACGTCCTGCAGCACCGATGAAATCTGTTTTTTCCAGCTCTACGATTACTGAATCTGTATCAAGGGTGCCTGCCCTTTCTACTGCTTCTTTCAGGATATAGACAGCGCTGTAGGTATCAGCATTGTAGTTTGGTAACTGCCCATATTTTTCGAGGAACTTGGCAATAAACGGCAGAGTTTTCTCAGTGATGACAGAATTCTGGGCAAAAGTATTCAGAGTATAGTCATAGTCACCGAAACCATCAGTAGCAGCATAGTAGCCGGATTTCTGCGCTTCAACGTTGATCCCTACCGGACAGGCCGGAATTTCCAGCTCGCCCCACTGTTTGCCAAAGGGAATACCTACGGGACCAGACAAAATGGTGTAGATAATGTGAGCTCCTGAAGCCTCAATTCCCCGCAGCTCAGTGGTAACATCTGAGGCTACAGCAGAGGGACGGAAAGTACCGACAAATTCCATGCCAAGAGTCGGGATAATATTCGGAGCCAATTGCACCAGCGCTTCGTTCCATTCCAGCGCCTCGGCAAGAATTGCTACCTTAGGCGTGTCAATACCCAATTCCTCGCGGACTGTATCCGCTACCTGCTTTAACATTTGAACTGTAACCATGACCAGGTCAGTAGACTTGATCGGTGTTACCCTAAAGAGATATTTCCAGGTCTCATAATCAACATCAACCCGGCCTTGCAACAATTCGTTAGTAGCGGCGCCACAAATCATAAAGATCTTCTGATAGTCAACCGCAGCCAGTTCGG
>CAYGHB010000249.1:0-3098 GCA_964349375.1 uncultured Syntrophomonadaceae bacterium
GAGGGGTGGGGCGGGGGTGAAAATGGATCATGCTTTTCCCAACCTCTCACTCAAGGAGTAAAAAGGGAGCGTTCTCAGACGCTCCCTTGATTCTTGTTCAGCAGCTATATTATAAAGTTTAGATTATAATCCTAAATATGACTGCCTCACAGTTTCATCTTTCAGCAGTTCAGCGCTGGTCCCCTGGGTCACAATCTTACCGTGCGACAGGATATAGTTGCGGTCGGCCATGGCAAAGGTCATGCTTACATCCTGTTCGACCAACAAAATAGTCATTCCCGAGGCCTGAATCTCTTTTATTTTGTCAAACACCAGCTGCTTAATTTGGGGGGCCAGGCCGGTAGAAGGTTCGTCGATACAGAGCAGAAGCGGCTTCACCATCAGTGACCGGCCAATGGCCAGCATCTGCTGTTCCCCCCCGGAGAGGGTACCTGAAATCTGCTTTGCTCGATCTTTTAAAATAGGGAAAATATGGTACACTGCTTCTAAATTGTCGTGAAAATCTTTTTTATCTTTAATCAGGTAAGCTCCGGCTACCAGGTTTTCATAGACAGTCATTTCCGTAAAGGGCCGCCTGCGTTCCGGGCAGTGAATTAAACCCCGTTTTACGATATCGTGGGCGGCAATATTCTCGATGTTTTCACCGTTAAAGGTTACAGTGCCTTCGATGGTAATATCCCCGTAACGGGTTCCTTTTAATGTTTCTCTTTCCCAACGGACTAAACCGGTTATGGTGCGGATAAAAGTTGATTTACCGGCTCCGTTCGGACCGACCAGGCTAACCAACTCTCCACTGTCAACCTCGATGCTTACATCGTTTAAGATCATCGCCGTATCGTAGGCAACGGTCAGGTTTTTTACCTCCAGCAGCACTTATACCACCTCCTTGCCGATATAGGCCTCAATAACTTTTTCATTCTTGATGATCTCTTCCGGTGTGCCGGTGGCGATAACACCGCCAAAGTGCATCACTACAACCCGGTCAACGATTTTCATCAGTTCGTGCAGTTTGTGCTCAATAATGATCATCGCGGCGCCCTCGCTATGCAGGCGGCCAAAGCGTCCGCCCTTGTGTAGACGTCGTACCGACTTGGCCATTAGCTCAGTCTCTGTTGGAGTTAAACCGCCGAAGGGTTCATCTAAAATCAGCAGTTCCGGTTCGGTGGCGATCGCCCGGGCAACCTCAAGCCGTTTCAGGTCGCCCTGCGAGAGGCGAGATGCCGGCTCCATGGCCAGATCAGAGATACCGGCAAATTCAAGGGCATCCATAGCCCTGGCTTCAACTCTTTTAACCCATTCGCCACGCCTTGAGGTCCGCGGACCGAGACAGGGCACCATAACATTGGCCACGATCGGCAGGCGGCGGAAAGGCCTGGTGTTTTGAAACGTACCCGCAATTCCTTCTTCAACAATTCCCCAGGTTTTCATTCGGGTAATGTCTTTGCCTCTTAAACGAATTGAACCGCTGTCCGGCCTCAGGATGCCCATGATCAGGCGGACCAGGGTAGTCTTGCCGGCGCCGTTCGGCCCGATCAGGCCGATCATTTCATCGCGAGACACCTGGAAACTGACATTGTCGATCGCCGTTAATCCGCCAAAGCGCTTGGTTACATTTTCTACTTCAAAAAAGGGTGTGCTCAATTTTAAACCTCCTCGTCAAGCTCTTCGCGTAGCTCTCGTCTTGAAATTTTACCGACATCTGTTTTCGGCAGTTCCCCACGGAATTCGATAATTTTTGGCACTTTATAGTGAGCCAGGTTTTCCTTGCAGTAAACCATCATGTCTTCCTCGGACACCTTGCCGCGGGCTTCCGGGTTAAGCACTATGTTGGCCTTGATATACTGCCCGACTTTCGGATCGGGTACGCCGATCACTCCGACAGCCTTAATCTGGGGATGCTTGTAAAGGACTTCTTCAATTTCGCGGGCAAAAACGGAATAACCTTTAAATTTAATTAAGTCTTTCGAGCGGTCATAGAAGATAAAGTAGCCCTCTTCATCCATCCGCACCAAGTCACCGGTTTTCATGAATCGCATTCCATCTATTTCCAGGAAGGTTTTCTTATTGTCTTCATCGCGATTCCAGTAGCCCTGCATGATGTTCGGACCGTTGATGATCATTTCGCCGGTTTCACCAAGCGGGAGAAATTCGTTGTTGTCAGGATCGATAATCGCTGCCGTAACATTTGGTAGTGGCACGCCGAATGAACCCGGCTTACTGCCACCAAGCGGGTTAACATGGCTGACTCCACTGGTTTCGGTCATCCCATAACCTTCTGTGATGATGCTGCCGGTTCTCTTGGTCCAGCCCTCAAGAGTAGTGATATGCAGGGTATCAGCGCCGCAGGTGATCATCTTCAGCCGCTTCCAGTTTACCCGGTCTGTTTTTTCGTACTCTTTCAGGTATTCGAAGAAAGTTGGCACGCCGAAAAAGGTACTGGCCTGGTATTTTTCCATCGAGTAGAGAATATCATCAATATCCGGGGTAGTGAAGAGTATCAGGGTGCCGCCCATTAACATGGTGTTTAGCATTACCACAACCTGACCGTAAATATGATAAAAAGGCAAAAAGGCCAAAACAACTTCTTTGCCTTCTTCGATAATCGGCCAGGCGGCTTTAATTTGTGCCTGACAGGCAATCAGGTTACGGTGAGTAAGCATAACACCCTTGGGGTGGGCAGTTGTTCCTCCGGTATAGGGAAGCGAAGCCAGATCTTTGGCCGGGTCTATTTCCACCGTCGGTAGGTTTGGTTCGGTTTTTTTAATTAAATCTTTCATCCGGTAAAAACCGGCACTCTCGTCGATTTTAGGAATGGGTACTTCAAGCTCGCTGAATGCTTTACGCAGGACACTTTTGCCGATCATGCGGCGTATTGTTGGCAGATAATCACTGATTCCGGTCAGATAGACCCGATCCAGTTTCAAGCCGGTTTTTTCGATATTGTCATAAAGTATATCCTGACAGACAACTGTTTTTGCGCCGCTGTCGGTCAGCTGGTGCGTGACTTCGCTGCTGGTATAAACAGGGCTGATCGGGGTTACCGTACCCCCGACTTTAAGGGTGGCAAAATAAGCGATTATGTACTGCGGGCTGTTCAA
>CAYGHB010000250.1:0-3096 GCA_964349375.1 uncultured Syntrophomonadaceae bacterium
AAAGGTTTGAGCTGCCACGGTTCTGCGCCTGAGCGGGGCGATAACGCTATCTACAAGATGGCGCCGATCTTGACCGAGTTGCGGGCCCTGAATGAGAACCTGGGCGAAGACGAATTTTTAGGTCCAGGTTCGCTGACCGTTTCTGAAATCTTCTATAGCTCGCCTTCTCGCTGCGCCGTGGCCGACGGCTGCTCGATCTCGGTCGACCGCCGCCTGACCAGGGGTGAAACGGCGGAAAGGGCAATCCGGCAGATTGAGAAGCTTCCCGCCGTCAGGGCTGCCGGGGCTACTGTGGATCTTTACGATTATAACCGTCCTTCCTACACCGGCCTGGTTTATCCGACCAAAGCCTACTTCCCGGCCTGGGTTATCGAAAGAGATCATCCGGCGGTTCGTACGTTGGTGGAAGCATATAAAGGGCTCTTTAGCAGCGAACCGCTGCTTGATAAGTGGACTTTTTCGACCAACGGTGTTTCGATCATGGGCCTTCACGGTATTCCCTGCGTTGGCTTCGGGCCGGGCCACGAAGACCAGGCTCACGCGCCCAACGAAAAAACCTGGAAGAGCGAGCTGGTCAGGGCGGCCGCCATGTACGCAGTGATCCCCATGCTTAATAGCCAAAAATACGCATCAAGATGAAGGAGTGAACCGGATGCAGACCTGTTTCAAAAATAAGCATTTCATTACCCTGCAAGATTGGACAAAAGAAGAGATCGACACTCTGCTGGAAGTGTCTTACGATCTGAAGAAAAAATTTGCTATGGGCCTTAATACTTCCTACCTCGAAAACAAGACAATCTTTTTAATGTTTTTCGAACAGTCGACCAGGACCAGGAATTCAATGGAGGCGGGCATCGCCCAGCTGGGCGGCCATGCCAACTACCTCGATACCAGCACCATGCAGATCTCACACGGCGAGGTGGCCAAGGATACGGCAATCATCCTCTCGCGCTACGGGCACGCCATCGCCTGCCGTAACTGTTTCTGGGAAACCGGAAACAAGTATCTACGTGAAATGGCCGAAAACTCGACGGTCCCGATTATCAACATGCAGTGCGACCTCTATCATCCGCTGCAGGCCATTGCTGACCTGATGACCATGCAGGAGAAGATGGACGATATAAAGCGGAAAAAAGTTTCAATTATCTGGGCTTACGCCACCAGTCACAAGAAGCCGATTTCAGTGCCACTTTCCCAGGTGCTGCTCTTCCCCCGTTACGGGATGGATGTCTGGCTGGCCTACCCGAAGGGTTACGAAATGCCGGGTTGGGTAATCGAGCAGGCTGAAGCGAATGCTAAAAAGCACGGGGGAACACTGACGATCACCAACGATATGCACGCTGCTTACAAAGATGCCGATGTGGTAATCCCCAAGAACTGGGGCAGCTGGGTCAGCGATCCGGAAGGCAAGCGGGGCAGCGAACTGCTCGATGCCAACAGGCACTGGATTTGCACCGAAGAAAAAATCGCTCTCGGCAAAGAAGATGTTTACTACATGCATGCCCTGCCGGCCGACCGGGGTAACGAGGTGGTCGACTCCGTTATTGACGGCCCTCATTCGATCGTCTACGATGAGGCCGAAAACCGTCTGCATACTTCAAAAGCCCTGATGGTTTTACTGATGGGTGGAAAATAGCGAACATAAACAGAGCGCACATTGGTAGATCACAAACAAGCAGGACCCCTACTTCCTGATTAGCAGGAAACGGGGTCCTGATTTTTGATCGATCTCAGATGTTTAAGTTGTTTTTGCCAGCACCCGTTGCAGGGCATTTTCTGAGCACTCCAAAACTTTATCTTCATTGATGGTCTGCAGCGCTCCATCTTCGAAAAGAATCCGGCCGTCAACCATGGTCAGGCAGACGTCGGTCGCTTTGGCTTCGTAAACCAGGCGGCTGTAAATATTTTTGCCCGCAGCGGGCATGCTATGCGGCCGGTTTAAGTCAACCAGGACAAGATCGGCTTTTTTGCCCGCCTCGAGCGAGCCGATTTCTGAGGAGAGCTGCATCGCCGTCGCTCCGCCGCGGGTAGCCATTTCAAAAACCTGCTCAGCCGGCAGCGCCGTCGGGCCGTGAAGCGGTTTCTGGATCAGGGCGGCCAGGCGCATCTCCATAAAGGGGTCGAGGTTGTTGTTGCAGGGTGCGCCGTCAGCCCCAAGCGATAGATTGATACCCATCTCGCGCATTCTGACCACCGGAGCGATGCCGGAGCCGAGCTTCAGGTTCGATGAAGGACAGTGGGCCACCGTAGTGCCGCTCTGCTTTAAAATATCCAGTTCAATGTCGTTTACCCAGATACAGTGAGCCAGGATCAGGTTGCTGCCGGTGAGGCCGATATCGGCAAAGTAGCTGATATTTCTGCGGCCGAGGGCTTTCTCAACCTCGGCTATCTCGTCGCGGTTTTCCGAGGCGTGGCTGTGGATCAGCACTCCGTATCCTCTGGCCAGGTCACGGACTTCAATGAGCAACTCCTCACTGCAGGAAAGCACAAAACGCGGGTTAAAGGCGTAGTGCAGGCGGCCATCTGCCTTACCGTGCCATTTTTCGAGCAGGTCTACGCTCTCCTGCAGGGAAGCGGCAGTTGTTTCATTTAAGCCCGCCGGTTTTTCCGAGCCGCTGTCCATCATGCACTTGCCGCTGATGGCGCGGATGCCGGTTTCGCTGATCGCCTCGAATACCGCTTCGGTGTGGTTGACGGTAGCCATATCCACGATGGCGGTAGTGCCGCCGCGCAGCAGTTCGCTGATCCCCAGCAGAGCTGAGTAATAGACGCTCTCAACGTCATGGGCCGCTTCCAGTGGCCAGATTTTTTTGCGTAGCCAGTCGAGCAGGGCCAAGTCGTCGGCCTGCCCCCGGAAAAGAGCTTGTACCAAGTGAATGTGGGTCTGGATCAAACCCGGAATCAGCACTCTACCACGGCAGTCGATTACCCGGTCAGCCGATTCCACGGCCGTATCTACCTCCTTGATCCGGTCGTCTTCAACCAGCAGGTTGCCGTTTAAAACCCGCCTTTCAAGATCCATGGTGACGATATGGGTATTGCGAAAAAGTGTCGTTGCCATCAATTCAACTCATTTCCGAAAATACTTAGAATACT
>CAYGHB010000251.1:0-3094 GCA_964349375.1 uncultured Syntrophomonadaceae bacterium
ATGATCAATAAGAATACGATAATGATAGTTGCCTCAGCTCCATCATACCCCCACGGGGTTATCGATCCCATTGAAGAACTGGGCCTTCTGGCAGCTCTGCACCGGGTACCCTTTCATGTAGACAGCTGCCTGGGTGGATTTTTACTGCCCTTTATGGAGAAGCTCGGCTACAAGGTGCCGCCCTTTGACTTCAGGGTTCCGGGCGTAACTTCTATTTCAGCCGATGTTCATAAATACGGTTACAGTGCCAAGGGGGCTTCGGTGCTGCTCTACCGGAATATGGATTATATGAAGCATCAATTTTTCGTTTCCGAAAGCTGGCCCGGTGGCGTCTTTGCCTCGCCGGGTCTGTTAGGTACCAGGCCGGGGGGTGTCTTTGCCGCTGCCTGGGCTACCATGAAGGCGATGGGTTGGAGCGGGTATCTTGAACAGACCCGTTTGGTTATGGATACCACTAAAGCGCTTCTGGACGGGATTCGCTCCATACCGGAGCTGGAGATTTTAGGAGAGCCTGATATGAGTGTATTTGCTTATAAATCAAAGGCTTTAAAGGTGAATATTTTTGCTGTAGGAGATCAGATGGAAGAGAGGGGTTGGCATATCGACCGGCTCCAGAGACCCGATGGTCTTCACGCTATGGTTACTCCTTTGCACCGGCGCATTGTTGATCAGTATATTACTGATCTAAGAAGCTCAGTAGAGTACGTGAAGAGCAATCCTTCCCTGGCTTTAAAAGGAAATGCTGCTCTATATGGTGCGATCTCCAAGGTGCCCTTAAGAGGGGTCATAAAAAACGAAGTCAGAAAGATGATGGAGAAGATGTACGGCCCCGATCTGGATATGCCATTTTAATTTTTCACGCCGGCGCATAGAGTTTATAACAAGTTTCAAAAATCAGCGACAAGATCAGGGATTTGATCTATATCTGCTGATTGCGAATTCACAGCAAGCTATAAGTAAAGGGATCAGAGCGGTTACGGCTATCTTAGTTTTCATTCATGACTGCCTCCAGCATAAATGATGCCGCAGTAATGAGTTAACTGACCCGCAGGGCCTGTCCGGCTTTAACACCCTTAATCATTACACCGCCTCGCACGACTTCGGTTCCGTTGAGCAGCACGTGTTTGATACCCGAGGGGCGGTTTTCAAGCTCGCGCAGGGTTGTGTTATCGGCGATTTCATCGTAATCAAAGATGGTTATGTCGGCCCAGTTGCCTTCGGAGATCTTGCCTCGATTGTTTAAGCCGAATCGCTCAGCAGATTTTGCGGTCATCTTGGCAATCGCCTCTTCAAGGCTTAAAGCACTGATTTCCTTGCAATAACGTTGGATTACCCGTGGGAATGTGCCGAAAGAGGAAGGATTTTGCAGTCCGCGGGTAGTCAGGATCGTATCTGTTTCCACCAGGTTTAGGGGGTGGCAGACTACCCGGTCCAGGACGGACATGTTGCCTTCTTCGCCGTTATACTTGTGCATCAGGCAAAGGGTTTTACCCTTGCTCTTTTCGCTGACCTGCAGATAAGCTTCAATTGTGGATGTTCCCATCTGTCTGGCAATTTCATCAAAAAAGAGTCCATTAAACTGATCGAGTTCCGGGGTGCCGCCCCAGAGGATCTGAATATCCTCCAGGCCGAAGCCTAGTTGGTTGGAGATAAGCCCGATTTCTAATTTAACCCGCATCCTGGCTGCGTTGCTTTTAAAGTTCTTTTCAATGTTGTTGCGGAACCAGGTTGGATAGGCAATGTAGATTGTAGTGTTACCACAGCTGTAGGGGAAACTGTCGAAGGCAAGATCAATGCCATCGGCCACAGCGTTTTCGATCAGCTCCAGGCAGCGATCAGCCAGCGGCCAGGTGCTGCGGCCGACAAAAAGCAGGTGCGAAATTTGCATCTTAACGCCGGTGCGGCGGGCCAGGTTTATCATTTCTTCCAGCGCTCTTATATTGTGCGACTGGTTTCCAATCAGCTTTAAGGGGTACGCGCCGGAAAGCTTGGTGTACGCTTTAAGATGAACAGTCAGCAAACGGTTATGCTCGCGGGCACAGACCGCAAACCGTTCAAGTTCGCTGATATCTGAAAAAATACCCGGCGAATAACCGAGGCCGAGCGAAATTCCGCAGGCGCCTTCTTTTAGAGCCTCCCCTGCAGCCCAGACCATTTCGGCAAAACCTTGCTCACCGGGGCAGACATCCGGCTGCCCGAACATTGAGAGCCTTAAGTTGCCGTGTCCGGCCAGCATGGCCAGGTTGAGGGCCAGGCCTTGTTGCTCCAGGTGTTCAAAAAAGGAAGCCATTGTCGACCACTCTAAATTCAGCGGCTTGTCTGCTAAAAATTCCGATTCAGAGGCGACCAGATCAAGATAGGGCGAGCGGGGGGCCAGGGGTGCCGTGGAATAGCCGCAGTTTCCTCCCACCACCGTGGTTATGCCTTGCTCGAGTAAGGGGGCCAGGGTTGTAGGGTGATCAGGCAGGGGCAAGACCCAGTCGGCGTGGGAGTGCATATCGATAAATCCGGGGCAAACAATCAACCCTGCGGCATCAATCACTTCTCTACTGTTCTCTTGCGCAGCTGAAATGTCTTCATGGTTGTGGAGAAGTGCAGCAATTTTCCCATCGCTGATGGCAAGCGAGCTCTCAAAGGCCGGGTTTCCTGAACCGTCAACAACTTTGCCATTTTTAATCAGATAATCGTAATTCATCTGCTCACCCCTTATTGTCTTTGCTGTTGGCGCGTTTATGCTGTTTCAAGGTTGGGAATATTATATGTTTTTATCCCTATCGATGCAATGACATGTAAAAATTATATCAAGCCAGGTCACTAACTTATCAACTTATTGATGCATGCCTGCCGCAAATTTACTATCAATAAAGGCCAATGTTATATGGTAGAATAGGCGCAAGCTATGACTAATGAACACAAAGCATATCCGGGTTACCTGCAAATTGCAGCCATAGCATGGTTGAAAATATTAAAATGTTTACGGTCGATACTTACGTAGTGTCTGAGCGGGAGGCGGTTGAAAAGTTCTTTAAAGATGCTGTCGACTTGGTGTTGCACGGCCTGTTCAGTAAGAACAGGCATTAATAAACAGGAGGTG
>CAYGHB010000252.1:0-3080 GCA_964349375.1 uncultured Syntrophomonadaceae bacterium
TATTTATCAAGAGCGATGGATTATTACGATGCCGCCTCCCACGGTGGTGGGGACCTCGAAGCGGCCTGTGCGGCCATCAGGGCAGATCTACTGCTGATTTCCTATTCCTCGGATTGGTTGTACCCGCCTGAGTCGACCAGGACAGTCGCCAAAGCGGTGCTGGCTGCCGGGCATCCGGTCTCCTATATCGAAATTCCCTCCAGTTATGGACACGATGCCTTCCTCCTGGAAACGGAAAAGACAGCGCCCCTGATTGATTCCTTCTTAAGGCGGTGTGGTTAGGGATGAAAAAACGGAAAAGGCTCGATCATCAGCTGATCTTTGAACTGATTGAACCAGGTTCTAAGGTGCTTGATCTAGGCTGTGGAAAAGGAGAACTGCTGGCCCGCCTGGTTGCTGAAAAAAAGATCAGCGGCCAGGCGGTGGAAAGGAATCCGGCCCGGGTAGCTGATGCTATTCGCAGTGGTGTGGCAGTCTACCAAAAAGATCTCGACTGCGGGTTGCCGGAGTTCAAAAATGATTCTTTTGATTACGCCATCCTGGAGATGACCCTGCAGCAGCTAGAAAGACCGCTGGCTGCCCTGGAAGAAACGCTGAGAGTCAGCCGGAATACGATTGTCTCGTTTCCCAACTTTAACTATCAGGGAGTTGTAGGCAAACTGGTTGAAACAGGGAGAATGCCGGTTACCCCTGCCCTGCCCTACAGCTGGCATAATACGCCCAATATCCATCTCTTTACGCTCTACGATTTTCTGGATTGGGCTGAGCAGCGGGGAGCAACGGTAGTTGCCGGTTATGCGTCCGCGGCCGGCTCTCCTTTCAGGCCGCTCAAGCTGCCGGATGACAGTTTCGGGGCAGAGGAGCTGCTGTTCGTGATCACGCTATCTTTGAACGATCAGCCAGAGGCAAACGAAGCGACTGCTTATCCCGGGATCTGCTGACCGGACTTTTGCAGTTTGCCTTCAAGCCTGTTCAGGCGGTGGCTTAGGGCTTCTTTGCTAAGCTCACCGCCTGATAACCGGGCAGGAGCTTTTTCTGACAGCGCCAGCGCCCTGCTGGTCAGCTCAAAGGCCGGTAAACAATCACGGCGGCGGTGTTCATAATACTTAGCCAGCTCCACGTAGGCAATCAGGTTGGCGCTTTCATTGTCCACGATTCGTTGCCAGATCGAAACAGCCTCCGGCCAGCTCCCTTCTCTTTTAAGAAAGCGGGCCAGCTCCAGGGAGGCCTCTACTGAGAGTGAATGGTAATCTGCTTCAGCTGCCGCCTCTTTCAGGTATAAGAGGCCTTCAGCGGTGCGGCCGGCAGAAAGGCAGAGCCGGCCTAGGGCTAAAGCTTCAGCCGGGTGTTCGATGCAGTTTCCACCGCCAAGCAGCGCTATTCTCTCCAACAGGGTAACCATCGAAAGAATATCAAGGACATTATGGCGAAAAACAGCTTTAAGCTGATCTGTCTTTCCCCGGCGCAGATAGTCAAAGTAGACGGCTGGTATCTCGGCTCCGGGAATGTCATCATAACGGCGGAGCCCGAGCAGCGATTCCTCAAGCGAGCGTAAAGATCGCGACTTGAGTCTGTTTTTCCAGAGTAACCGGGCGCAGTGCAACAGGTCGAGATGCAGATCAGGTTCCGTTTGCAGGAAGCCAGAAAGCAGCTGGCGGGTCTGGATCAGGGGCAGGTCGAACAGCTTGCCGTTAAAGGTAATCAGTGTTGGAAAAGCTGCGGCTTCTGCGGCAAAATGACTTAAAATGGCCCTCTCCTCAGCCGGGCGACGGAGAAAATACTGGCGCAGGAGAAAAGAGCCCTGCTCAAGGTGGCCCACCCCGATTAAAAAAGCCCAGGTTCCCGTCCCGCCGGCCAAACCGGTGGTCTCAATATCTAAGAAAAGCGCCTTGCAGGGGTCAAACTTTTCCAGGTTGCTGTTGCGGGCTGGAAGGGACAGGTTTGAGCCGCAGCAGTTTAAGATCCCGTTTAGCGTCCTGTCGCCGTGCCGGTGCTCTAGGGGGAATTTAAGCTCCCGCATATAGCAGCGGCCGAAGGTGGTCTCTGCCTCGCGCCCTTCACCGGGAAAGAGGTGGTCGCTTTGATCGTTTTTTAGTTCTTCAGCGAACTGGCGGCCGCTCTTTAGCTCGCCGCTCCGCCGGAATAGCTCTAAGCGGGACTTAATGTCGCGCTTCACCGTAAGATCACTTCAATCAGCCGCAGAGCCGGCGTTTTTTGCGCTTCGTGACCGTTGCCGACGGCGCCGACACAGGATGGACAGCCCTCGTGACAGCGGCAGGAGATGATTGCTTCCCTGGCGGCCTTGAAGATGTTACGGTAATCACTGTAGAGGATCTTGCTGTAACCGACACCGCCCGGGAAATTGTCGTAGAGATAAAGCGTCGGCAGTCCGTTGGAAGGCGACTTAACGTAACTTACGGCACGCAGGTCGCGCGGGTCATTCATTAAAAAGAGAGAGGCCACCTGGGGCGAAAGATTGGCGAGGCCAAGCAGTCCCGATTGCACCTCGGCCGGGCTCATGCCTTCCAGAGCCGACTGGGAAAAGCCAAGCCAGAAAGCGGTGGTGGTCATCTCCGTATCGGGCAGTTTAACGGGGCCGGAGCCGACATTTTCATGGGTGTTGAACTTTATTTTCTTAAACATCGAGACCAGGGCGTTTAAATGCACATCGCCATGGGCACAGTAGAGATCGCCGCTTAATTCTTCGAATATATCCAGCTCTTTAAGGCTCACGTTTAGGTTGGCGTCGGTAAAATAATCCACATCAACCTGTCGAACAAAAGCTTTTTTTTCATCAAAATCCAGCTTTTCCACCTGGTACTGCCGGCCGCCGTGGATGTAGATGGCCTCCTCGTGGACCAGCATCGGGGCGCTGAAGCGGTCAACTTCGCCGATCGTCTTCGGTGTTGGTCCGCTGATATCGGTAATCACCACATTTTCGCGGGCTGCGCTGCGCAGCGAAATCTCTTCCGCCGGGTAGGTGTCGTCCATCCAGTGATAACAGCCGTCGCTGAAATAGAGCGCTTTATCTTCAACCAGGAAGTTCAGTACTTCGGTAACGTCAATTTTTCCGAAGGGCG
>CAYGHB010000253.1:0-3068 GCA_964349375.1 uncultured Syntrophomonadaceae bacterium
ATGCTAAGGTTAATTATACATGATCGAATGAACTGGAGGGATAATTAATGCCCCTTACCAAAGAAACTTCAGACCCTGCAAAAACCCCCGCTTACTTTAAGCGCATAGCGCGTTTAAAGGAACGCGTCCTGGCCAATAAGCCTGAAATGGATCTTGAAAATGCCAGACTTTTGACGGAAGGCTTTCGTGAAGCCGAAGGTGAACCGCTGGTAATCCGCAAGGCTAAAGCCTTCAGGAATCAGTGTCTCCATAAAACAGTAACAATCTGGGATGATGAGCTGATAGTCGGCTGTTCGGGCAGTAAGATTCGTGGCGGAATCCTCTGTGCTGATTCATGCTGGTCCGTTTTAGATCGGGAGCTGGAGACAATCAGCACCCGTAAATACGATCCCTTCTATTTAAAACCCGAAGATAAAGAAATATTTGAGAAAGAAATCAAGCCCTACTGGCAGGGCCGGTCAAACTATGAAGAGTGGCTGGCTCAGATTCCTGAATCTACCCGGGCTCTGCGCGATCACGGGGTTGTTTACATCGATCGCAAAGCGGTTCGCGGCTGGGGCGAAACCACAGCCGGTTACGAGTGGTTGATCAAGGAAGGGCTGAAAGGCATTGTTAATACCGTTGAAGAAGTGCGCCTGAAAATGGATATCACCAGGCCTGGTGATTATGAGAAAGATTACTATCTGCAGGCGTTACTGATCGTTGCCGAAGGGATCGCCGCTCTCGCCGAAAGATATGTTCTTGAAGCCGAACGCCTGGCAGAAAAGGAAACAGATAGCCGCCGCGGGGAAGAACTGTCGCAGATTGCCGCAACATGCCGTCACGTGCCGCAGCAGCCGGCCCGCACCTTTAGAGAAGCGCTGCAGTCACTCTACTTTTATCAAACCTGCATCTTCATGGAGCAGAATGCTGCCAGCTACAACCCCGGGCGCATGGACCAATACCTTTTACCCTATTACCGGGCTGACTTAGAATCCGGCAGAATAAGCCAGGACGAGGCCCAGGAGCTGCTTGACTGCCTCTGGGTAAAATTCAGCGAACCCTGTCTCTTCCAGGATGCCCTTACTGCTGAATTTGCCGCCGGTTATCCAATGTTTCAGAATGTCTGTGTTGGTGGCGTGGATGAGACCGGCAAAGATGCAGTCAATGAGCTTTCGCACATGATCCTGCAGGCCACAATGGATGTGCAGCTCTGCCAACCTTCACTTTCTGTCCGTTACAGTATGGCCAAAAACCCGAATTCTTTCCTGCGCAAAATTGTTGAGCTGATCAGTCTCGGCACCGGTTTTCCTGCCTTTCACAATGATGATCTGGGGATCATGATGATCATGAATAAGGGGATCCCCTTGAAAGAGGCTTATAACTGGAATCCCTGCGGCTGTGTTGAAACAAATTTGGAAGGCCGCCTGCGTCAGTATACCGCCCTGGCCGACATTAACTTAGGCAGCATGGTTGAGTTTGCCCTCGCCGATGGCAAAAACCGAAAAAGCGGCCGCTACATCTCAGCCCGCACCGGAGACCCTGCCACCTTTGAAACGTACGAACATTTTCTCGATGCGGTTAAGGCTCAGATTGCCTACGCAACCCGTGCTGTGGTTGCCGGCAGCCATGTGATTGATGAAATCGGCTTTAATCGTCCTGTGCCCGCTCTATCGCTTACCTTCCGCGACTGTATTGAAAAAGGGCTCGATTATGCCTGGGGCGGCGCAAAGTACAATACGGGAAATGGGATTATTTTAATCGGGGTTGCCGATCTGATCAACAGTATCGCTGCCGTTAAGCACTTGGTTTACGACACTGGCCTCGCCCGGATGAGTGAACTTATTAAGGCCCTTGATGAAGATTTTGTGGGCTACGAAGAACTGAGAAAGCTTTGCCTGGAGTCGCCTAAATACGGCAACAATGAGCCGCTGGCCGATCAGATCCCCAGCGAAATATTTACCTTTATTGCTGACGAAATTGAACAGTACAGCAGCAAGTTCGGCAAAATGACTCCCGGCATCCTCCCTGTCTCCGGCAATACCCCCTTCGGTCTGGAAGTCGGGGCTCTTCCTTCAGGGCGCAAAGCCTGGCAGCCGCTGGCCGATGGCGTAAGCCCCAGTGGCGGAACGGATTTTAACGGGCCAACAGCTGTTTTATCTTCTGTTGCCCATATCCCGCATGGCCGCTTCGTGCAGGGCACCCTTCTGAACATGAAAATAGAGCCGGCCATGTTTAATACAGAAAACGGTATCACTCAGCTGATGGCTCTGCTGAAAAGCATGTGCAGTCTCGGCGTCTACCATGTGCAGTTTAATGTAATCGATCAGGAAACCCTGCTAAAAGCCCAGCAGAATCCTGAAAACTATAAAGGACTGTTGGTTAGGGTAGCCGGCTATACCGCATATTTTAATGAGCTGGGCAAAGATGTGCAGGATGAAATAATCGGCCGGACAGTCATGCAGGGGATTTCGGTTGGATGAACAAAACTCGCCACACCGAGTCAACAAAAAGCGGTAATATCCTGCGTTTTGAGCGAGCCTCCATTCACGATGGCCGGGGCTTGAGAACCGTCCTCTTTCTTAAAGGCTGTACGCTTAATTGTCCCTGGTGCTCAACTCCTGAATCCCGTATCTTTGAGCCTCAGCGTGGTTATCTGCAGGGTCTCTGCACACTCTGCGGACGCTGTATTGCTGCCTGCCCCGAGCAAGCTCTTACCCTTGCTGACAATGGTCAAAAAGTTACTTACGATCAGGCTAAATGCAAACTCTGCTTCAGCTGCGCTGCCGTCTGCCCGCAGAATGCCATCAAAAAATATGGTTTTTCTCTTACAATCGACGAAACGGTTGCGCAGATCCGCAAGGATGAAGTTTTTTACTTTCACTCCGGAGGCGGTCTGACCATCAGTGGCGGGGAGCCATTTCAGCAACCCGAATTTAGCGCCGCTGTGCTTAAGGAATCTAAAAAGCTTGGCATCCATACAGCCGTGGAAAGCTGTATGTATGTTCCCTATCAACAGATTGAGATAGCCTTACCCTGGCTCGATCATCTCTATGCCGATATCAAGCAGATGGACAGCCGCCTGCATC
>CAYGHB010000254.1:0-3065 GCA_964349375.1 uncultured Syntrophomonadaceae bacterium
TGGTAACGATAACTGTTCAAAGTTATATTTACGCGGTTGATGAAGCATTTAGCAGGGCTCGCTAAAAAAATCAAGGTTCTTGGACTGTTTTCCCGCTCCCCCGCTTCAGGCGGGGGAGCTCTGTTATGGTATACTGCTGATTGTAAATAATCTATTAGTGGCAGTTAGGGTGAGCGATGACAGTGATAAAAAAATACTTCCTTATTGTCCTGGCAGTGATGGCGATCCTGGTTGTGGCCGGTTGCAATCTGCCGGGCGGAACCGGCTATAAAAGCTATTCAGATTCTTTTTTTGATACCTTTAACACCCTGGTTCAATTCTCGGCCTACGCAGAAAGCGAAGAAGAATTCAGGCTCTATTTTGATCATGTTCAGACGCGCCTGCAGGAACTGCATCGCTTATACGATATTTATAACTCCTATGAAGGAATCAATAATATAAAAACGATCAACGATCAGGCAGGCATTGCCCCGGTTAAGGTGGAGCAGGAGATTATTGATCTGATTCTTTTTGCCAAAGAGTGGTCGGGAAGGACCAGCGGTTCAACCAATATCGCCCTGGGGCCGGTTTTAAAAATCTGGCATCGTTACCGGGAAGATGGTCTGTTTGATCCGGCTTCAGCCACACTGCCTGAGCTGGAAGAGCTGCGCGAAGCAGCCCGTTATACTGATCTGGATCAGGTGCTGGTCGACCCCGAAGCTGGAACGGTTTTTTTACCTGATCGGCGGATGAACCTTGATGTCGGCGCTGTGGCCAAGGGTTATGCTGTTGAGCTTGTTGCCACTGAAATAAGGGCAATGGGCCTGGAGTCGGCGATTATCAGCGCCGGCGGCAATGTTTCCTTAATCGGCAAACCGCTTGATGGAAAGAGGGATCTCTGGGGTGTTGGGATCCAGAATCCTGAACAGTCAATTGTCGGCAGTAGCGATAATTTGCTTGATGTCTTATATTTATCCGATTCAGCGGTGGTCAGCAGCGGCGATTACCAGCGTTTTTACGTGGTAGAAGATCAAGTGATTCACCATATTATTGATCCGGTGACCCTGATGCCAGCAACTCATTACCGGGCTGTTACCGTTGTGGCTGCAGATTCGGGGATAGCCGACTTTCTGTCTACGGAACTATTTCTGCTCCCGCCGGAAAGAAGCCTGCAGCTGGCTGAGAGCTTAAGCGGGGTGGAAGCGCTGTGGGTGATGCCTGAAGGATCTCTGGTGGTTACGGAGGGTATGAAAAAAATGCTGCGCAGCGAAGGCGCAACAAACCAAACAGATTAAAAAGGAGCAAACCAGCTGCGGTCTGCTCCCTTTTTTAATTAACAATCTTTTGAACGGTTCTTATGACTGCTTATTATCCGGCATCCCACTTGCCTGCCTTGCGCAGCTCTTCAACTGTTGATTCTGCTACCACTTTCAGTTCTTTCTTGTCCACCTTGGCAACCCTGGTCAGCGGAAAATCTTTATCTTCAGGCCAGACCTCCACATGCTGGGGACGTTTGTAGGAGGCAATGCCCTGGCAGTGTTCGTAAATCTCCTCTGCAGTCAGGGTTTCCCCTTTCTTTGGCCGTACGAAGACAAAAATACCTTCATCAAAGATGTTATGCTTTACGCCGACCACATCGACAATATCAACCTTGGGGTGCGAAGCGATAAAGTCCTGAACTTCGTCTGGGAATACCTGGTAACCCTTTTGCTTGATCACGAACTTCTGGCGGCCGGCCAGGTAGAGGGCCTTATAGCTGCCCATGTCCTTAAAGTAGCCCAAATCACCGGTGTAGAGCCATCCGTCCCTGGTAATGGCCTTATCGGTTGCTTCCGGCATATTGTAATAGCCCTGGAAGACGATTGGGCCGCTGACGCAGATCTCGCCAATTTCGCCCTCCGGCAGCTCTTCACCGGCGCTGCCGTCATCTTGGATCGGTTTACGGATTGTAACCGGAGCCAGGTCTTCAAAAGCCATCCCCACCTGTCCGGCCATCTCTTCAACCGAGATGCCGCGTGGTGTAAATGAATAAAAGCCGGCTGTTTCAGTCATCCCGATCCCGGTGCCGAAGTTCGGGGCCATTTCGGAGAGCTGCTTTAAGAAGACAGTATCGACGGCAGATCCGCCGTAGATGGCATACTGAAGGCTGCTGAGATCGTAATCTTTATATTCCGGCAAAGCCCACTCCAGCCTGAACTGCGTTGGAATCTGGCCAAAGATCCCCACTTTCCACTTTTCGAGCGCCTCAAGGGTCGCCTTGGGATCGAAAATCCTCAGCATCACGGCAGTGCCGCCAAGGTAGAGGGTGGTCATTAACTGCTCGGTTACGCAGCCTACGTGGCTCGGCGGCAGGTTGACCAGCATGACCATGTCATTGCCGTCAAGGCCCACGCCGCGGTTCAGCACTTCATTTTGAACGATAATACTCTCATGGCTCATTACTGCCGGTTTTGGTTCTCCCGTAGTCCCGGTGGTAAAGATGATCAAAGCCGGGGTCTTAGTGTCAATTTTTGAGTAGGCCTTTTCCAGGCCGCGGGTGAAGATATTTTTCAGTTTTAGGCCGATCAGCTTACCCTTAGCCATCATCTCGGTGATCGAAATTGCTCCTTCGATCAAATCCCCGGGTTGCGGGTCGGGGGTAAACTGCACCAGGTGTTCAACAGAGGGGCAGTTGTCACGCACTGCTTTACCCATCTCCCGAAAATCGATAATCGGGGTTTTACCGAGGAAGAAGAAAGCTTTCGGCTTGATTTTTTCTAAGTCTCGTACCACTTCCATCTCTTTTAAACGGACATCCAGGGGTGCAATAATGGCTCCGATTTTAAAACAGGCGTACATCAGGATGACATGTTCAGGAATTAAGACCAACATGGTTGCTACCCGGTCGCCCTTTTTGATCCCCATGTCGAGCAGGCGCAGGGCAAAGAAGTCGACCAGCGATTCAAACTTTTTGTAGGTGATTGTTTTTTCGTCTTCATGCTGGATCAGGGCCGGCTTATCGGGCAGTTCCCTGGCCCACTTCTCGGTGTAGGAGTTTAACAGCGGCAATTTCCAACCGTTCTCACTCAAAGCATTCCCTCCATTTA
>CAYGHB010000255.1:0-3061 GCA_964349375.1 uncultured Syntrophomonadaceae bacterium
GGTCGACTTCATCGATCAGTTTTTCTACCAGATCCTGATCGATAAACTCGTTGAGCATACCCCCGAAAGAGGGAGTTAAGGTAAGTTTACCGTCACTGAAAGCGCCGGCTCCACCCCAGCCACAGGTGATCGCGCAAGGGTTGCAGCGCAGACAGCGTCCATACTCACCCTGGGTTATACATTTTCTTTTTGCCAGTGGAGCACCCTGCTCAACAATTAATATTCTGGCCTCGCTGTTGGCGGTCAGCTCAAGGGCGGCAAAAATCCCGGCCGGACCGGCACCAACGATAATCACATCATACTTGCGGGAACTGATATTCATGTTTAACCTTCTTCGCGCAGCGTTTCGCTGGCCTTATTGGCAAACTTGGTATAGCGATCAATAAAGTAAAGCTCAACCTGGCCAGTAGGACCGTTCCGCTGCTTGGCAATGTTAATCTCCGCCAAGTTTCCTTTATCAGAGTTTTTATCATAGTAGGAATCCCGGTAGATGAACATAACCAAATCGGCATTTGCTTCAATTCCGCCGGATTCCATCAGGTCACTTAGGATCGGCCGCCTATCGTTTCGCTTCTCCACCGCCCGGCTTAACTGCGATAGAGCTACCACCGGTACGCTGAGTTCCTTGGCAAGCGCTTTCAGCGCTCTTGAAATCTCGGATAGTTCCTGTTGCCGGTTTTCCGAGCGGCTAAACCCACGCATTAACTGCAGGTAATCAACAAAAATTGCATCAAGACCTTTTTCCGCCTTCAAGCGGCGGGCCTTGGCCCGAACTTCCATCACCGAGAGAGTAGCGCTGTCATCGATGTAAAGGGGAGACTCACTCAGAGGCCCCACTGCCCGGGTCAGTTTCGACCATTCATCCTGGGAAAGATTCCCCCTGCGCATGTTCTGGGCATCGATCTGCGCCTCGGCGCAGAGCAGTCGCTGAGCCAGCTGTTCTTTTGACATTTCCATGCTGAAAAAGGCCGTCGGTTTTTTTTCTCTCACCGCAATCTGCTGAGTCATATTGAGGGCCAACGTGGTTTTTCCCATACTGGGGCGGGCGGCAATAATGATTAAATCTGAGCCCTGGAGCCCCGACGTAATGCGGTTCAGGTCGACAAAACCGGTAGAAAGTCCGGTTACGCCTTTCTTTTCATCGTATAATTTTTCTATCCGATCAAAGGCCTGAACCAAAACCTCTTTCAGGGAGGCAAAACCCTGGTATTTGCCACGGCTGCCGATTTCGAAAATCAGCTGTTCCGCTTCATCCAGAAACTCATCCACATTGTGAGGAGAGTCAAAACTGCGGGTTACGATCCCGGTTGCAGCCTGAATCAGAGAGCGTAAGATTGCTTTCTCCCGGACTATTTGTGCATGGTACTGCACGTTGGCTGCAGTAGGAACGGCATTGGCTAAAACCACAAGGTAGGCGCTGCCGCCTATCTCTTCCAAGCTTTTATTCTTCTGCAGCTCGGCTGTAAGAGTAATTGTATCAACGGGTTCCCCTTTTTCACTCAAAGCGACAATCGCAGCAAAGATTCTTTGATGAGCAGTGCTGTAAAAATCACTATCTACCAGCAGTTCGGCAGCAGCAAAAATTGCCTCGCGATCGATAATCATCGAACCGAGAACTGATTGTTCTGCTTCCTTGCTTTGCGGTGGAACCCGGTCACTGATTACAACCACAACCATTCTGCCTCCTTTGGATCGTTAAGCTTCTTTTTCAACCAGGATATTTAGCTCTGCCCTGATCCCAGGGTAAAGGCGGACATATGCTTTAAAACTACCGACCAGTTTAATCGGTTCTTCAAGCTCGACGCGTTTTTTTTCTACCTCAAACCCATTTTCTTTTAACTTCCCGGCGATATCTCCCGGGGTTACTGATCCAAAGAGACGACCACCCTCGCCGGCTGGCATTGTAAAGATCAGTTTCTGCCGGGCCAGCTGATCAGCATGCTGCCTGGCCACCTCTTCCTGCTCTCTGTTTTCTGCTTCTAGCTTTGCTTTTTGCTGCTGCCATTCTTTAAGGCGTTGAGCTGTAGCTTCAACAGCAAGCCCCCTTGGCAATAAATGATTACGGGCGTAACCCGGGGCCACATCTTTCAATTCACCTTGTTTGCCGAGGTTGGCAACATCCTGCTTGAGGATAACTTTCATTGAAAACGCTCCCTTCGCTTGGTTCGAACGCATAAATATAATTCGCTGCCTGAAGCTTGCTATCCTGCATAAAAAAGGGGGGCCCGGTTTTTCAGCCAGGCACCCCATCACTTTGGCTCAGTAATAGCTCGTTGTTTTCTCCGGTTTTTACTCGGAGGAGAAAGGCATCAACGCCATAATTCTAGCTCTTTTAATTGCTTTGGTCAGCTGTCGCTGGTGCCTTGCACAGTTGCCGGAAATACGACGGGGAAGCACTTTGCTTCTTTCCGTGACAAAACGTTTTAGCTTCTCATATTGCTTGTAATCAACATTTTCTATTTTATCAACACAATAGCTGCATATTTTTCTTTTAGGCTTTCGCCCTCGATCACGTCTCAAGTGAAACCCTCCTTCTACTAAAAGGGAACATCGTCCTCACTGATATTAATATCATCAACATTGGGGCCATCATCATCGCTGCCCTTTGCTTCTTCGGAAGAACGACCACCGCGGTCTAAAAATCTAACATTGTCAGCCACAACTTCAGCTACTTTGCGCTTTATACCCTGGTTATCTTCGTACGACCGAATCTGCAAGCGCCCGGTTACAGCCGATAGACTACCTTTTTGCAGATAATTGGCACAGTTCTCTGCCAGCTTTCGCCAGGTTACAATATTAACAAAATCGGCTTCTCTTTCTCCCTGCTGGTTGGCAAATGGACGGTCAACGGCAAGGGTAAAGGTAGCAACCGGCACCCCGTTACCGGGTGTGTAACGCAACTCGGGATCGCGTGTTAAACGACCGATTAAAACAACTTGGTTTAGCATTAATGACACCGTCCCTTCAAAACTAAGCTTCAGGTTTCTCTTCTTCTGTTTCTGCCTCAGCTTCCGCTTGTGTAGCCTCTGCCGGGACATCTTCTGCCTTGACTTCCTCTGCA
>CAYGHB010000256.1:0-3060 GCA_964349375.1 uncultured Syntrophomonadaceae bacterium
ATACAGTGATGCAGAAGAGCGGATGGAAAAGGTAATCAACGCTTTCCAGCGTGAGCTGGCTACTTTGAGGGCTGGCAGAGCTACCCCGGCGTTGCTTGATCGCATCGAAGTCGATTATTACGGGACCGTGACCCCTCTCAACCAGCTGGCTGGAGTATCTGCTCCTGAATCGAGGCTGCTGGTAATTCAACCATGGGATAAACAATCCCTTGGCGATATCGAAAAGGCAATTCTTAAGTCTGATTTGGGGCTTACGCCAACCGGTGACGGTAATATAATTCGTCTTGCCATACCACAGCTTACTGAGGAGAGACGGAAAGAGCTGGTCAAGCTGGTTCGAAAAAAAGCAGAGGAAGGCAAGGTTAGCATTCGTAACATCCGCAGGGACGCTAATGAGGAGATCAAGCAGCTTGAAAAATCAAGCGACATAACCGAAGATGAGAGGCGGCGGGCCCAGGATAAGATCCAGGAAATCACCGACAAGAAGATCGTGGAAATCGATGAAGTTACGAATGCCAAAGAAAAAGAGATGATGGAGGTATAAGCTTCATCTTTAACGATACCAGGAAGCGGCTCTCTTTTGGCTTGCAAGAGGGAGCCTTTATTATTTAATTAATGGAGAAATGAAATGACTGCAGGTGACAGGGGTGCGGCTATGCCGGATAATCTGGATCAGCAAAAGATGCCGGTTCATGTTGCCATTATCATGGATGGCAATGGCCGCTGGGCAACCGAACGGGGTCTGCCAAGACGCGAAGGTCACCGGCAGGGAGTTGAAACAGTGCGTGATACTGTGCGCAACTGCAATGCTTTGGGCATAAAAGTTTTAACGCTTTTTGCTTTTTCAACTGAAAACTGGCAGAGGCCTGATTGGGAAGTAAGCTACCTGATGAGTCTGCCTGAAAAATATTTTGAAAGCGAACTACCTGAATTGATTCGGAAAAATGTCCAGGTCAGGATGATCGGGGACCGCAATAAGCTGCCGCGCCGGGTCCTGAAAGTGATTGATGAAGGAGCGGTGGCAACAAAAGCCAACAGCGGTATGGTCTTAAATTTTGCCCTTAATTACGGATCCCGGGCCGAGATTCTGCTTGCGGTTAACCGCCTTGTTGCAGAAGCAACAGCAGGTAAAACTTTAAAAAGGGTTACAGAAAAAAAACTTTCATCATATCTCTACACCGTTGATTTGCCTGACCCCGACTTGTTGATCAGAACCAGCGGAGAACAGAGAATCAGCAATTTTTTGCTATGGCAGTTGGCTTACAGCGAGCTATATTTTACCGAAGCCTACTGGCCTGATTTTGACAAAGCGGAACTGCTTAAAGCTGTGGCAGTTTATCAGCAGCGAAAACGACGTTTTGGCAGAGTCTGAGCCGGAGAAAGGTGATAAAATGCTTTATCTGCGAGTTCTATCAGCAATTGTCGGAATTCCGATTGTTCTGGCTGCAGTTTATTTTGGTGATATCTGGTATGCTTTACTGCTCCTGATTGTCGTTAATCGTGGGATCTTTGAATACTATCGGATGTTTCAGAGCAAAGACTACAGTCTGCCGGTTGTTTTCGGTTTTTTTGGGGTAACCTTGTTTTTAGTGATCATCTATTTCCAGCAGGTTGCCTTGATCTATCCCCTGCTAATAATCATTTTTGTCCTCTTGTATATGGATGCTCTTTTTCACATGGAGCGGTTTAGTTTAGTTGAAGCGGCTATCTTACTTTGGGGCATTCTTTATTTAGGCGGGCTTGGCGGTTTCATGCTGATGCTGCGCATGCTGCCGGATGGGGCATTTTACACCTATCTGTTACTTTTTAGTGTCTGGCTACACGATTCACTTGCTTATTTTATCGGTAGTAAATGGGGAGTGCGTAAATTTGCACCGCTGATCAGTCCGAACAAATCGGTAGAAGGTTCGATGGCCGGAGTTCTCGGGCTATCGGCAATTATGTTTTCTACCTCAATTCTGGCTCCGACCTTTTTACCCCTGCCGCCACTGCAGGCAGTTTTTTTAGGTCTGGGCATTGCAGTATTTGCCCAGTTGGGAGACCTGCTCGAATCAGCTTTGAAGCGGCAGTTGGAAGTAAAAGATTCCGGCGCCTTGATACCCGGACACGGGGGAGTGCTCGATCGGTTTGACAGCCTACTCTTTACAGCTCCTTTTGTCTATTACTTTTTTCTGCTGATCAGTACTTTGAGAGGATTTCAATGGTAAAAACAATTGCTCTCTTAGGTTCAACCGGCTCAATCGGAACCCAAACACTTGAAGTGATCGATGGGCTCGGAAAGGATTTCAGGGTTGTTGCGCTGGCTGCCGGCAGTAATTATCAGCTATTTGCAAAACAGATAAGTAAATATCAGCCTGAATATGCCGCACTTGAAGACCAAGGCAGCCTGGAAAAATTAAAAGCTCTAACTAAAAGTGGACGCTGCCAATTCGGCACAGGTCAGGAAGGGCAACTGCAAGCTGCCCGCTGGCCTTCTGCAGATCTGGTTGTTTTGGCACAAGTTGGTTTCAGCGGGTTTGAGCCACTTACCGCAGCTTTGCAAGGCGGAAAAAAAATAGCGCTTGCCAATAAAGAATCACTGGTCATCGGCGGAGAAATCCTTGAGCGGCATGGACTACTTGATCTCGCGCGCATATTTCCCGTTGACAGCGAGCACTCGGCGATCAAGCAGTGCTGGACCGCCAGAAAACAGGAAGAGATTGCCAAGATTTACCTGACTGCGTCTGGTGGCCCATTTTACGGGATGACTCAGGCAGAGCTAAAAAATGTCACGCCACAAGACGCCCTAAAGCATCCAAACTGGCAAATGGGTCCTAAAATTACTGTCGATTCGGCGACGATGATGAACAAAGGGTTGGAGGTCATAGAAGCGAAATGGCTTTTTGGTCTCAGTCTCGACCAGATTAAAGTGGTTATTCACCGTCAGAGCATTGTGCATTCGATGATAGAGTATGTCGATGGCTCTACTATTGCACAGCTTGGTTTGCCTGACATGCGCACCCCTATCCAGTATGCCCTGACATATCCGGAACGTAGAACAAGCCCGGTTGACAGTTATAA